>JAEXFF010000070.1 GCA_023400335.1 Bacteroidota bacterium | reverse complement strand
CCACTATACCGAAGCTGTATTTCAGTGATTTCTTGATATTCCGGCCTTTTATTTTTAAAGTTTTATTAAAAGGCATATTATCAAAATTAATCCCTTTTGTGCCAAGCCGTGGAAAAGAATAACCGCTGCTATAATAGGGAAGATAACCGGAAGCCTGTGTTCCGTCAATGATAATGTATGCGCTATCAACGGTAATATTCATACCGTTGAGGGGGGTAGCTATATGGACATCTATCCTGAACTTTTCGCTTTCTACGATTTCTTGTGTATGCCGGAATTCTGTTTCGATCCGGATTTTATCTGTTTGACCGTTTCCGGTCAGGTAGATAAAAAGGGAAAGTGCGATTAGAAAAAATTTCATCGGTACGGAGTTTTTATCTCCGTATACGATGAAAGAAAATTAATGTTCAGGAGTTTCGCCTGGGAGAGGACGGATGATGCCATCGTAAGCGATTTGACTTTTACGGTTACTTCTGACAGATACGAAACAGGAACTGTCCGAAGTAATATCCAGAAAAAGTTGATAAGTGTCATTTCTGCCTTTGACGGTAAAACTATAGAGAATGTGTTTCTTTTTCTTGCTGTCTTTTACTTTCACTTCTTTTTTTCTCATTTTACTATCAAAAGAAATTCCTCCGTCTTCTCCCGGGATAGCGGAAAAAGCCCTCCCAAAGTAGGGTAGAAAACCTTTGGCTATGGAGTCAGTTATTGTGATCCTGCCCCGGTTAGAGAATAAATCGACTGATTTGCCCCCCAATGGGAATGCCCGTTTTACTTCTATTAGAAAACGGTTACTTTCTACTAAAGCGATTGTTTTTTGAAAGCCGGACTCTTTTGCTTTCTGTTTCCCCTGTGCTGCTGCACTAAGTATAATGCTGGTGGAGAACAGAAAAAGAAGGAATATATTTTTCATAGTGAATCAATTTAAATTATGGAAATCGGGTTAGTGTTTTCCTGCTGTAACAATGTATAATTCTTCCGGGTTCAGGTGTTTTTCTGCCAGTTCCCGCAGATAAGATGCATTACATTGTTTGACTCTTTGGATGATTTGCTTATAAAAACGATTGTCTATGCCATAAGACAATTTGTGTTTCAGAGCATCTGCCTGAGCGAATACGCCATCGATTTCCCGAAGTAAATCGCCGTGAAAAAAGTTTTTTACCAGATTTAATTCTGCTTCCGGAATAAGTTCGGTCCGGATTTTACGGATTTCTTTCAGGATTTCTTCGACCGTTGCTTCTGTATAAGTATTGTCCACGTCTGTAGCGACGCACCAGTAGGCTGTTTCGGGAAGGGATACATTGAAAGAGTGAATACCGTAAGTATATCCTTTTTCTTCGCGTATATTAGACATGAGCCGGGAACCGAAATAACCTCCCAAAACAGTATTTAACAATAAAAATCCGGCATAATCCTCTTCATTCAGGCGTACTCCTTTTTTCCCGATCCGGATGCTGGTCTGGACGGCATCTTCTTTTTCTATGGGGAAACGTCCTGGGGTAGCGGGTTGTAAAGTATAAACCGGAGTTTGGAGAGCGGCTGCAGGCCGGGGAAGTTCTCCGAATGCATTTGCTGTAATTTGCTGAATAGCAGGAGTAATATTCCCGGATAAGAGAATAAAGCTATTTCCTGTATTTAATCTGTTGTGGTAAAATTCCCGGATAATTTCCGGAGTAATCCGGTCGTAATCAGCTTCTTGTATGGTGTTGGCGTAAGGATGGCTGGGACCGAACAACAGACGGGTTAATTCTTTTCTGGCCAACCAGTTTGTCTTTTGTTTTTCTACTAGAAATTGCTGTTTTTTATTACAGAGGTAGATTTCCAGTTCGTGAGCCGGAATTATACTGCTCGATAGAATTTCTGCCAGCAGGGAGATGGTTTTTTCAGCAAATTTATTCAAGGACAACAGATTCAGTTCTGCTTTATGCATCCCGCTATTATAATCTACACATGCTCCGTAATAATCAAATATTTCTGCTATTTCTGCAGAGTTGTGGCAGGTCGTTCCTTCATTGAGCATATTAATAGCCGTCGTAGCGACCAATGGCTGCTTTTGGTAATAAACCCCGGCATTGAAGACGATATCCATTTTAAAAACATCCTGTTCCGGATCATTCAGGAGAATCACCTCCATTCCGTTGGGAAGTGTATGGACGGTATAAGGCAAAACTTTCGGTATGCTTAGTTCCGAAAGAGGAGGACTGATTTTTCGGTTAACGGTCATAATGGTAAAGACATATAAATCGGTTGTATATTTTTATTCAGGCTATTTTTTGAGATATATTAAAGTAGAACAATTTTCAGGACGGAATAAATTCCGGGCCGTTTCTTTCATTTTTTCCGGCGTAATTTGTTCGTATTTTTTATTCTCATTATTAATTAATTCTGCATCTCCCAGGTATTCAAAAAAGGCTAAATTATTCGCTTTTGATTGGTAATTGATTTCGCTGAAACTTATCCGGGCCTCTGTTTTATGGATCACTTTCCGGAGTTCGTGGCCGGGAATAGGGTCTTCTATGAAATTTTTCAATTCTTTTTCCATAGATGCTTCTGCTGCTTCCACAGAACTTCCCTCAGATAGTTTGCCGCTGAATACGAACAGGCCGGGATCTATATCTCCGGTTACATAAGCATCGATACTTGAAAATAAACGGGATTCTTTGATAAGATGAAGGTAAAGCCGGGAAGATTGACCGTTGGATAAGATATCCGAAATGATATCACAGCGATAAAAGTTTTCTGAATTCCGGCTTCCCATATGATACACTTTGTAAATTACATCAGCCGGAACCGGATTGTCCGTTAAAACCAGTCTGCGGGCTTCTGTTTGTTCCGGTTCCTGCGGAAGTGGCGTTTGCCGGTAGTCCGAAGGAGGGATATCTCCAAACCATTTCCGTACGAGTTTTAATGCCTTGTCTTCAGAAACGTTGCCACTGATTCCGATGATGGCATTGTTTGGTGCATAATAATGCCGGAAAAATTCTTTTACATCTTCTGCTGTCGCTTTTTCGATATGTTCGGGAGAAATCCCGATAGTCGGCCAGCGGTAAGGATGTACCCGGTACGACAGTGGACGGAGTTTGAGCCAGATATCTCCATAGGGAGCATTCAGATAGCGTTGTTTGAATTCTTCGATGACCACATGCTTCTGAACATCTAATGCCTGGGGGGTAAGATTCAATCCCAGCATCCGGTCGGACTCTAACCAAAGAGCTGTTTCTAAATTTTCTGCCGGGATCGTAATATAATAGTTCGTATAATCATTGGTTGTATAGGCGTTGCTGTCCCCTCCGGCAAGCTGGACTTCCCGGTCGAAATCTTTTACATTCACCGAACCACTGAACATAAGATGTTCGAATAAGTGAGCAAAACCGGTTTTTTGGGGGATTTCGTTTTTTGCTCCTACTTTATACAGTATGTTTACAGATACGAAAGGAGTTCCGGAATCTGTATTACACAATACTGTGAGTCCATTTTCTAAAATATGACGTGAAAATTTTATCATAGAATGTTCAGTAATTAAAGTGATGATAGAATTAACGGAATAATCCGGTTTTAGTTTTCTAATTCAAAATTTTTACAGTTTGCTATACATTGATATATTCTGTCACAATATTCCGAATGATATCCGCTACGGATTCTTTTTGGTTTAACATAGAGGCGATTTGTCCGATTTCCAATTCCCCTTCCGGAAGGTTTCCTTCGAAAATTCCTTTTTTAGCACGGCCTTTCCCCAGGAATTGACTGATAATGGAAACGTCAGCCCCTTCGTCTTCCAGTTGTTTTAGCTGCGTATAGAATTCGTTTTTCAGGAAGCGGGTAGGAGCTAATTTTTTTAATGCCAGCACGGTATCGCCTTCTACACTTTGAATTACTTTTTCTTTAAAGAGCGGATGGGCTGAGGATTCGGTGGCTATGGCAAAACGGCTCCCGATTTGTACCCCTTCCGCTCCCAGCATCCTCATGGCTGCCATGGCTTTCCCGGAGGCTATACCACCTGCAGCAATAACGGGCAGGCTGCAATGGGCAACTACATTGGGAATCAGGGTTAAAGTGGTGGTTTCTTCTCTTCCGTTGTGCCCCCCTGCCTCAAATCCTTCGGCAACGATAGCGTCAACTCCGGCTTCTTCACTTTTCCGGGCAAAGAGAGCACTACTGACAACATGTACAACTGTCATACCGTGAGATTTTAACAGAGGTGTCCATTTTTTAGGACTTCCTGCAGAGGTAAAAACAATTTTTACTTTTTCTTCTATCAGGATTTGAATAAGTCGGTCCATTTCCGGATAAAGTAAGGGAACGTTTACTCCCCAGGGATGACGGGTTGCAGTATGCATTTGACGGATATGTTCTACTAAAACTTCCGGGTGCATGGAACCTGCCCCTAGCAGTCCGAGTCCACCGTTATTACTGACGGCAGAAGCCAGTTTCCAACCGCTGCACCATACCATTCCCCCTTGAATGATGGGGTATTGAATATGAAAAAGTTGTGTAATTCTATTCATGACCGATAATGATTGTTTCAACAAAACTACAAAAAAACAGCGGAAACTTTTAAAGGTTTCCGCTATCTTTCTTCAAAAGAGTAAATCTTTAATCCTTTTTTATATTCGGAAGTTCCAGACCGTAGCCTTTTTTCTTATCTTCCCGTTTCAATAAAATGGCAATGATAAGCGCTAATACCCCGAAACTGGTAAAGATAACCATGGGAAGTGTGTAATCGTAAGCCGGCTGACCTTCTCCTCCCAGTTTGCAATAACGGTCCAGTACCCATCCGATAAGAGCAGGTACTCCCATTAATCCCCAGTTCTGCACCCAGAAAATCAGTGCATAAGCTGTACCTAACTGTTTTTCCGGAATAATTTTCGGAACAGAAGGCCACATTGCAGAAGGTACCAGGGAAAAAGCCACCCCCAGGACAATCATGACAATGGTCGCAAACCACCATTCGTTTAATAAAGGTAACGCAAATAAACCGTGTACACAGATGAGCATAATGGCTCCGATCATCATGATCGTTGCTCCTTTTCCTTTCCGGTCGTATAAATTACCAAATAACGGGGTCAATATGATCGTTCCGAAAGGAAGGAGACCGGGAATAATCCCGGCAAGTTTCGGATCAACCGCATATTTGTTGACCATTAAGTCTGTGGCATATTTTAAGAAAGGGAAAACGGCAGAATAAAATAGTACACATAGTAAAGCTACCAGCCAGAATCCTTTGTTCGTCATGATTTCCCAAATATCTTTTACCTTGAAAGGTTCTTCCGGTTCTGCATCCGATTCGTCTATGGATTTGTCCAGTTTCCGGTCCATAACCGTATAAACCATAAAGGCAATCGTTCCGATACAAAGCATAATCAGACAAAGCAAAATCGGTGCCGATA
>JAEXFF010000058.1 GCA_023400335.1 Bacteroidota bacterium | reverse complement strand
CGATTATATCGTCTTACCGGGAGTGACAGAAAAAAACTGGAAAAAAGCAGTAAAGGCTTTTCCGGAAGAATTTTACCGATGTGGAAAAAATGTGCATTTCGTGGAGAACGGAAAGCAGTTTCAGCTTGCTTTTTATGCGCCGGGCAGGGTAGAACTGGAAACAGGTGTTGTTTTAACGGCCGGTCAGGCTTGTTTGTTAATGTGCCGGAAATCCGGGAAAAAATATCAGTTCAAAGTATGTGATCCTACTCAAAACCTGAAACGGATCCGCCTGAGTTTATCCGGAAAATGGACAGGGGAAAGGAGCGATTATGATCCGGAAAAAGGGGAAACCCGGATTCAGGTAGACATAAATGGGAAATCCGGGGAAAGCGCGAGCTGTTTACTGAAAAGGGATGATTTTTAGAGCAGTAAACCGGGTGAGAATATCTTTCCCGTTTCAGTTGTTCCCGTTTTATCTTTGTCCGGGTGAGAACTGAAAGTTCCTTTTTCACTTTAAGATAAAGGATAAAAAACAGAGAATCGGTTTAGGAGGATAAAAATTTTAGAGAAATGAAGACAGCTATGGATTTTTTTGCATATTTGCACAATCGATTGCAGAGGTATAACAGATAAAGTAAAAACAATGAAATTAAAACTAGCAGGAATAAGCCTGATGTTCTTTTGGGTATGTGCTGTAAGTGCCCAGGTTTCCGCTCCGAAAGAGGGGCAAAGACTGAGGATTATGAGTTATAACATCCACAACGGGACAGGACTGGACGGGCAAAGGGATTTGGAACGGATAGCGGCAGTTATTCATCGGGAAGATCCGGATGTCGTAGCTATTCAGGAGGCAGACAGTATGACGGAACGTTCCGGTTCTGTCGATATGATGAAGATTTTAGGGCAGTATACAGGGATGTATCCGGTTTTCGGAGCTGCCATTCCTTATCAGGGAGGAAAATATGGAGTAGGAATTTTATCCAGGGAAAAGCCTTTGAATTGGTATACCTTACCTCTGCCGGGGCAGGGAGAGAGAAGGGTTTTACTGATTGCTGAATTTGAAAAATATGTTTTTTGTGCTACTCATTTTTCTTTGACAGAAGCAGACAGGCTTGCCAGTTTGCCTTTGCTTAACGGAGCTGTAGAAAAATATAGGAAACCTGTATTTTTAGCCGGAGATTTAAATGCGCACCCGGATGATGCTGTTATTCAGAAATTGAAAGAAAAATTCCAGCCTTTGACAGATCAGAGAAAGATGACTTTTCCGGCTGATAAACCGACGGAATGTCTGGATTATATTTGGGGAATGAAAGGGGAAGGAATTCCCTCCTATGCCGGTATACAGAGCCGGATTGTGGAGGAGACTATAGCTTCCGACCACCGTCCGCTATATGCTGAGGTGCGATTGGGAATGAAAAAGGACAGGATATTCCGGACAAATCCTTATTTACAGAATCCGATGGACCGGGGTATTACGGTAAGTTGGCTGACGAATGCTCCCGTATACAGTTGGGTGGAGTACGGTACGGATTCACTGGAAATGACAAGAGCCCATACGTTAGTAGACGGACAAGTCATTGCCAATAATTATATCCATAAAATTCGTTTGAATCATCTGGAGCCGGGTAAAACTTATTATTACCGGGTATGTTCAAAGGAGATTCTGTCTTATAAAGCTTACAGTAAGGTTTTCGGAGAGACGGCTTGCTCGGATTTATTTTCTTTTACTTTACCGGAAGAGGACAGAGATGAGTTTACGGCTTTGGTATTCAATGACATTCACAAACACGATCAGACCCTGGATGCTCTGTATGCCCGTGTAAAAGATATAAAATACGATTTTGTAGTGTTTAACGGAGATTGTATAGACGATCCAGCCAATGAAGAACAGGCGGTCAGGTATTTGTCTTACTATAATGATAAGGTGGGAGCAAGCCGGATTCCTGTCTTTTATCTGAGGGGAAATCACGAGATCCGGAATGCTTATTCCATTCAGTTGAGAGAATTGTTTGATTATGTCGGAGGCAAAACATACGGAGCTTTCCATTGGGGAGACACGCGTTTTGTCCTGTTGGATTGTGGGGAAGACAAACCGGATACTACCTGGGTTTATTATGGACTGAACGATTTCAGTCAGTTGCGGCAGGATCAGGTTGGTTTTTTGAAACAGGAATTAAATTCCAGAAGTTTTAAAAAAGCGTCTAAACGGGTATTAATTCACCATGTTCCGGTTTTTGGAAATACCGATAAATATCAGCCCTGTAAAGAATTATGGGGTGAGAAGCTGGGAAAAGCTCCTTTTCAGGTAGCCATCAATGCACATACACATCGGTTTGCCTATCATCCGGCAGATAAGGAACATTCTTTTCCGGTGGTAATCGGAGGAGGATATTCCCTGAAAGATGCAACAGTAATGATTCTGCAGAAAAAGGGGAATACGATGACATTAACTGTCAGAAATACGCAGGGGAAGGAATTGCTAAAACTGACTTTTTAGAAAACGGAAGGGAAACTTCTCTTTGTGCATATAATTAAAATTTTTGCTATGAACATCCGGAATTCTCTGTTGTTGGGTACTTCTTTTTTGTTGGGTACGGGTACCGTAGGGGCCCGGCAAATCAGAAGACCCCACATTATTCTGATTATGACCGATCAGCAGCGGGGAGATTGCCTGGGAGTGCAGCATTCTGTTGTAAAGACGCCGAATCTGGATGCACTGGCCCGGGAAGGTTTTTGTTTTGACAGGGGATATTCGACTACCCCTAGTAGTACGCCGGCCCGGGCAGCCCTGTTGACCGGTTTGTCGCCCTGGCATCACGGTATGATGGGATACGGAGTGGTGGCGGAACATTATCGTTATGAAATGCCCCGGATGTTGCGGGAGAACGGGTACTACACATTTGGTATCGGTAAGATGCATTGGTTTCCCCAAAAGACTTTACATGGATTTCATGGAACATTGGTGGATGAAAGCGGACGTGTGGAGCAAAATGGGTTTGTAAGTGATTATCGCGACTGGTTTAAATTGAATGCACCCGGTCAAAATCCGGATGCACTCGGTATCGGCTGGAATGATCATAAAGGAGGGGTTTATCCGCTGGATGAAAAATTGCATCCGACTTGGTGGACCGGGGAAATGGCTGTGGAATTTATTCATCATTATAAATCGGATAAACCTTTATTCCTGAAAGTATCTTTTGCCCGTCCCCACAGCCCGTACGACCCGCCTCAGCGCTATCTGGATATGTATAGTGAGGTGAAAATTCCGGAGCCGGCTATCGGGGAATGGTCTGCTGGGTTTGCTGATCGTCCGCAAACGGCTGATGCTGCTTTCGGGGATTTTGGCGTAGAACATGCCGTAGAGTCGAGGCGGTATTATTATGCAGCAATTACCTTTATCGACGATCAGATTGGAAGGGTAATACAAGCGTTGAAGGAGGAAGGATTGTATGAGGATGCTGTCATTTGCTTTGTGTCCGATCACGGAGATATGCTGGGCGATCATTATCACTGGCGGAAAACGTATGCTTATGAAGGTTCTTCACATATCCCTTATCTGCTGCGTTTACCTGCCTGGATGCAGGGCGAAAGAAAACAGGGAGAACATTTATCCCATGTCGTGGAATTGAGAGATATATTGCCGACCTTTCTGGACATTGCCGGAGCAGAAATTCCGGAGGATTTGGACGGAGCTTCTTTGTTGCCTTTGTTAAGGGAAAAACATGCCCGCTGGCGTGAATACATCGATCTGGAACATGCCACTTGCTATAATGCGGACAATTACTGGTGCGGGCTGACAGACGGAAAAATGAAATACATCTGGTTTTTTCGTACAGGAGAAGAGCAATTGTTTGACCTGAGCCGGGACCCGCAGGAAAAGACAGACCTTTCCGCCCAGAAAGAATATCGTAAAGTTTTGGAATTGTGGAGAAAGCGGATGATTGTACATTTAGAAGAAAGAGGAGAGGAATTTGTAAAAGACGGACAGTTGCAAAAACTTCAGAATACCTATTTATACAGTCCGAATTATCCCCAGGATAAGCGGTCGAAAAGGGATAAGCTGAAAGACTGGAAAAGAGACAGTCGTTTTGAGGAATAAAAATGGGTAAGATTTAAGTATTTTCCGGCTTTTAAACTCAGAACGTTCGTAAGGTACGGAGGATGCATGTAAGATAGACTTTAAATTAAAAATTTATTTGTACCATTAATTCAAATGGGGTAAACCCTGTATTTTTAGGAGTAAATAAGGGAAAAGTACTTTTCAAAAGGGGGAATCCGGTGAGCGGATACTTTCCCGTTTCCTTTTCAAAAAATTATATTGAATCTATATTTTTTTTCAAAAAAAATGTATATTTGTGCAACCGATTGCATGAACGAATGGAGTTAAAACGTAAAAAAATATCGATTTATGATATTGCCAGGGTATTGAATATTTCCGGTTCAACGGTATCCCGCGCCCTGCAGGACCATCCTGCCATTAGTAAGGAGATGAAAGCGTTGGTTAAAAAAACGGCCCGGGAGATGAATTATAAGCCGAATACGGTAGCGGTGAACTTAAAGCGGGGGAAATGCAATACGGTAGGGGTGGTCGTACCAAGCATAAACCGGAATTTTTTTGCATCCGCCATAGAAGGTATAGAGGAGGAAGTAAATAAAGTAGGATATGATGTGTTGATTTGTCAATCGCAGGATCTGTATGAGAAAGAGAAGAAAGTGATCAGTTCTCTGTCTCAGGGAAAGGTGGATGGCGTCATTGCTTCCATTGCTGCCGGAACCCGGGATTATACCCATTTTAATAGTCTGGAGACTTATGGGATACCTTTGGTGCTTTTCGACCGGGTAGCGGAAGGAATTAATGCCGGAACGGTAACCGTGGACGATTACCGGGGTGCTTACCGGGTGGTAAAGCATTTGCTGGCGCAGGGAAAAAAGCGTATTTTTCATTATGCCGGGTTTCAGCACGTTTCTGTGTGGAGAAACCGGTATAAAGGCTATATAGATGCATTGAAAGAGTATGGGATTGAGCCGGAGAAAGACTGGGTAGTTGTAGGGAATATTACGCGGGAAGAAGGGGAAGCTGTGGCACGTAAAATACTGAGAATGAAAAATAAGCCGGATGCCTTGTTTTGTACCAGTGACTTTGTTGCATTGGGAGCTATGTTAGAGTTCCTGAAAAATGGGGTAAAAATCCCGGAAGATATGGCGATATGCGGATTTGCTAACGAACCTTTTGATGAGTTGCTGCAACCTTCCCTGAGTTCTGTCGATCAGTTCAGTAAAAAGATGGGACAGCAGGCAGCCCGTATGTTGCTCGACCGGTTGAACGGGGAATCCTGGGTAAATATTATACTGGACCCGGAATTAATTGTACGTGAATCTTCCAGAGTCACTCAATCATAAAAGATAGTTACTGAAAGAATAAAGGTAAATGCAATCGATAATCTAAAGAATTAAACAATATCAGTCATGGAAATAAACTACGAAGTTCGTTATGCCTCCCATCCTCAGGATGCGAAGACTTATGATACCAGTCGCCTGAGGCAGGAGTTTTTAATAGAAAATCTAATGCAGCCGGATCATATTCAGCTGGTATACAGTATGTACGATCGCCTAATTGTGGGGGGAGCTGTGCCGGTGAAGGAAGAACTGGAGTTGTGTCCGGTTGATCCCTTAAAAGCAGCTTTTTTTCTGCACCGCAGGGAGTTGGGAATTATTAATGTGGGGGGAACGGGATGGGTTTCGGTAGAAGGTGAAAAATTTGAGTTGGGGTATAAAGAAGCTTTATATATAGGGAAGGGAGACCGGAAGGTCGTTTTTAGCAGTAAGGACAGTGCTTGTCCGGCTCACTTTTATTTTAATTCGGCTCCGGCCCATACCACTTATCCGGACCGGAAGATCACGAAGGCTGAAGCTGTGGTGGCGGAGATGGGCAGTTTGGAGGAAAGTAATCACCGGGTGATTAATAAATTAATTGTCAGTCCGGTATTGCCGACTTGTCAGTTACAGATGGGAATGACCGAGTTGAAGCCGGGAAGTGTATGGAACACAATGCCCGCTCATACGCACGATCGTCGTATGGAGGCTTATTTTTATTTTGAAGTTCCGGAAAAGCAGGCTGTCTGTCATTTTATGGGAGAACCGGAAGAGACGCGTCACATCTGGATGAAAAATGAGGAAGCTGTAATTTCCCCGGTATGGTCGATTCACTCGGCTTGTGCCACTTCAAATTATACATTTATATGGGGGATGGCAGGAGAAAATCTGGATTACGGGGATATGGATATGGCTGCTCCTCAGGATTTAAAGTAGAAAGCTTTTGTAAAATAAAGATTACGTCTGTTTTAAAAATAGAATACCATGAAAGGTTTGGAATTATTCGATTTGACCGGTAAGGTTGCGTTGGTAACCGGCAGTTCACACGGATTGGGTATGGCAATTGCTACTGCTTTGGCTCAGGCCGGGGCTACGTTGGTCATCAATGGTGCTTCTTCTGCCGGAAAGCTGGCAGATGCTGTAAAGGAATATGCCGGAAAAGGGATTCAGGCCCGCGCTTATTTATTTGATGTGACGGACGAACAGCAGGTGGCGGAATATATTCCAAAAATAGAACGGGAGGTCGGGCCTATCGATATTCTGGTAAACAATGCCGGGATAATTAAACGGATACCGGCTTTGGAAATGTCTTTAGCGGATTGGCAGCAAGTGATTCGTACTGATTTGACCGGACCTTTTTTAATGTCGAAAATGGTGGCTAAAGGGATGAAAGAAAGAGGGGGCGGAAAAATCATCAATATGTGTTCCATGATGAGTGAAGTCGGAAGGGATACCGTGAGTGCCTATGCTGCTGCCAAAGGAGGGTTGAAAATGCTGACCAAAAATCTGGCAACAGAATGGGCGCGTTATAATATCCAGGTGAACGGAATCGGACCGGGCTATTTCGCCACTTCCCAAACCGCTCCGATTCGGGTAAATGGGCATCCTTTTCATGAGTTTATTGTAAAACGGACACCGGCAGGACGTTGGGGAAATCCGGAAGATTTGGGCGGAACGGCTATTTTTCTGGCTTCATCCGCTTCCGATTTTGTTACAGGACAGGTGGTGTATGTGGACGGAGGCATTTTAGCTTCCCTGGGAAAAGCTGCAAATGAAGATTAGATAATTGTTTAATTCAGATGATCCGATATATGAAGAAATCTATTGTATGGGTTTTGTTATTGAGTATGACAATGGGGTGTAGTCCGGAATCCGGAGTACGGGTAAAGGTAAAGAATCCGATCCGCCTGGACCGTCAGAAAGAAACGGTTGAAATTCAATGGAGCGATTTAAACGGAAAATTAAGGGGGTTAAGTGATACGAGTATCGTGGTTTTGAGTCCCGAAGGGAGAGAAATACCTTCCCAAGTCCTTTTCCGGGGACAATCACAACCTCAGGCTCTTATTTTTCAGGTAGATGTTGAGCCGGCTTCAGAGGCTGTGTACCGGATTGTGTCCGGGACTCCTCAGGTATATGAATCACAGGCATACGGGCGTTTTGTACCGGAACGAATGGACGATTATGCCTGGGAAAATAATCTGGTCGGGCACCGGATGTACGGACCTGCCTTGGAAGCTACGGGAGAGATCAGTAATGGAATTGACGTTTGGGTGAAAAAAACAGGAGAGTTGCTGATTGATGAGTGGTACCGTACCGGAGATTATCACAAAGATCATGGAAAGGGAATGGATTGTTATAAAGTCGGACGTACGCTGGGAGCAGGTGCTATGGCTCCGTATAAAGACGGAAAGATTGTATGGGGGAATAATTATGTCTGTCAGCAGACCCTGGACAATGGTCCGGTCCGGGTTAGTTTCCGCTTGGATTATGCTCCTTTTAAAGTAGGGGAGGAGGAGGTAAGGGAGACCCGTATCATTTCTTTGGATGCCAACGATCGGTTTAACCGGATAGAAGAACATTATGCTGGTGTGCGGGAAGGTATGGAAGTCGTTGCCGGAATTGTCGTCCGTCCGGAGCCCGGACAGGTAGTAAAGGAAGCGAAAAACGGGTTTATGGGGTACTGGGAACCTCAGAATAATGATAATGGAGATAATAACGGACATTTAGCTGTGGGCGTAATCTTTTTGCAGCCGATGAAAGAGATTATTGAAAATGAAGGGCATTTGCTCGGAAAGGCGGATTATTGTGCGGAAGAACCCTTTGTATATTATATGGGGTCCGGTTGGAGTAAAGGGGGCGTCGAATCTTCAGAAGCCTGGTTTACAATGCTGGAGCAGGAAAAAGAGAAACGGATCCATCCTTTGCAGGTTAGCTTGGAGTAGAGAGTTAAGGGAAAGGGAGAACCAATAAAAATATCGGGTTTAATACAAGATAAAAAAGTAAATATGAGTAATAAAGTAGTTACTTTCGGAGAAATTATGCTGCGTTTAGCGACCCCGGCTTATCTGCGTTTTACGCAGGCGGGGGAATATACGGCCACATTCGGAGGAGGGGAAGCCAATGTAGCGGTATCTTTGGCCAATTACGGAATACAGACGGAATTTATAAGCCGTTTGCCGGAAAATGATATTGCGAAAGCTTGTCTTATGGATTTGCGGAAGTTTGGGGTAGGGACTACCCATATCTTATTCGGAGGGGAACGAATGGGAATTTATTTCCTGGAGACAGGCGCTGTGGCCCGGTGAAGCAAAGTGATATACGACAGGGCGCATTCTGCGGTATCGGAGATAGAACAGGGAATGATCGACTGGGAAAAAGTTTTCCGGGGGGCAAACTGGTTTCACTGGACCGGGATTACGCCGGCTTTATCACAGGGAGCGGCGGATGTGTGTCTGGAAGCCATCCGATGGGCCCGCAAAATGGGATTGACGGTTTCCTGTGATTTGAATTATCGCAAAAATTTGTGGAAATACGGGAAAAAGGCTGCAGAGGTTATGCCTGCATTAGTGGAAGGTTGCGATGTGATCTTGGGAAATGAAGAAGATGCGGAAAAGGTATTTGGTATAAAGCCGGAAGGATTTGATGTTACTGCCACCGAAGGTAAAGTCAATGCCGCTGAATTTGAGTCAGTATGTAAGCAGTTGAAAGAGCGGTTTCCATTGGCCCGTAAGATCGTCATTACGTTAAGGGGATCGGTAAATGCCAATCACAATACGTGGGGCGGTGTGCTCTATGACGGTAAAAAGTTGTATATATCCAGGTGTTACGATATTACACATATTGTAGACCGGGTCGGTGGAGGGGATGCTTTTATGGGCGGATTGATATACGGTTTGTTGACTTATATCGGTGATGACCAAAGGGCTTTGGAATATGCTGTGGCAGCTTCCTGTCTGAAACATACCGTTTACGGGGATTTTAACCGGGTGACGGTGGAAGAAGTAGAGAAATTAATGGAAGGGGATGCTTCCGGAAGGGTAGCCAGATAAATAATAAAATAAACTGAAATGGCAAGATTTACAAGAATAGAAGTCGCTTTAAAAATGTCGGAATGTGGAATTATTCCGGTGTTTTACCATCCGGATATTCAGGTCTGTAAAGAAGTAATGCGGGTGGCTTATACAGCAGGGGCCCGGGTTTTTGAATTCACTAACCGGGGCGATTTTGCCCAGGAGTTATTCGGGGAATTGAATAAATGGGCTAAACGGGAATTGCCGGAAATGATTCTGGGTGTCGGTTCGGTTGTAGATGCATCTACAACGGCTTTATATTTGCAGCTGGGAGCTAATTTTGTGGTTTCGCCTTTGTTAAATGAAGAGATGGCCAGGGTATGCAACCGCCGGAAAGTTTTGTGGAGCCCTGGTTGCGGTTCACTGACAGAGATTGGAAAGGCTGAAGAACTGGGAGCGGAGATTGTAAAAATATTTCCCGGGGCCGCTGTTGGAGGACCTGCTTTTGTGAAGGCGGTTAAAGGGCCTTGTCCGTGGAGCAGTATCA
>JAEXFF010000053.1 GCA_023400335.1 Bacteroidota bacterium | reverse complement strand
TTTAAACAAAAACGGGGTAAGCATTACCCAAACACCGGGAGAAGAAAAGTATGTAAAATACTGTTTAGGAGTATTCAGGGGACAAATTTATTATCAGCATCACTATTGCCATACAGATGGAGCTGTTCAGAAAGGTGGCTAAACTACTTGAGGAATATTGCAGGTGTAGAACGAATGGCTAATCTAAAAGAAACAATTATACGGGCAAATTTACCTTATTAATATTTTCATACATAAATGCAAAATAAAAGTAGTAAGAAAGTAATACTTTATAATTTAACAATTGACGATTATTCTTTTTGCTAAATCTATAGGCAACAATTTAGAATGAAAATAAATTCTTCCTCCTTCTATTTTAGATATTGTTACACTTAAATTCTCTTGATGATGTGTTTCTGATAAAGCTATAAGCCTATTTGCTGGTTCTATAAATTCATTTGATGCTATAGTCGTAAACTTTTTGAATACATCTAATGTCAAATTATATACATCGAAAATAAATAGAGAAACATCAAAAGGCTCTTCTACTCTGCCAATTTCTCCTCTTATTTTAGCATTAAATGTATTTGAAGATGATAATTTGTTTTTAGAACACATTGTTTGAACTTCATACCAACAGTCTGTATTATGAGGATTAAAAGTATATCGACTAAATAAGACCTCTTCAATTGGATACCCTACATGAATAGCATAATCTCTTAGTTTTATAAAAAAGCGATAAGAAAAATTATTGTCAAATAAATGGGATAGATAAGATTTAAACTTAATAACTTCTTCTGATGTATTACCAAAGATGTTTTTTATTCGGTTTTCACAATGTTCTACGAAAGATTTAAAGGACGCTATAAAGTTAATCAAACATCTGTTGAGTTCTATATAAGCTTCTTCTTTATAATCGTAGTTAATTGTTTCTCTGAAATTTTTTTCATATAAATTTGTGTAATACCTTTTAGCATCAAAAAAAGCATCAACATTCATTTTTATCTCTTTAATTCGACGTTCATAATAGACAAATTCATGAACTTTCGCTGAATCTGATAATAATGCAGAATACTCTCTGAGAGTTATGTCTATCAGTTCAATAGGAATTGGATTATTTGGTATTGTTAAGTATTGATGACCTACTATCATTGTATTACTTCTTCTTTATTTTTTCTAATTGTCTTTCTGCTAATGTAGCTAAATGTGGAGCACTATAAATATATTCAAGTATAGCTTTTGACAGAGCATTAAGAATGGGGATTTCTTTTTCACTTAATTCTCCACTTCCGGCATGAGCTCCAATATTTCCAAAATCTTTTAACCCCTTTGCCACATTTACCAGCTTTTGAGGAATCTCGTTTTTATCAGCTAAATCCTTAAGCATTGCTGCCAATGTTCCTTGTTTAGCATTTCTGTCAATACAAACTAATTCCAACATTCGTCTCATAAGTATTGCATAGGCGTTTACATCTATTGTTTTTACTTTTTCTGCGGCTTTATATGCGCTCAAAATTTTATCAGGTAATCCTAATGGATACTTTTGATTTATTGGATATAATAGTTTATACTCTATCTCATCATCTGATTCCATTCCATCATGCCAGTCATAATATATTATATTGATTTTTTTACATGCAGGACATTCTAATACACAGTATGTTATTCCACTTTCGCCTACTACATGTCCATAATCATCATCTTCATATTCATCGTTTTTAGTTATATATCCAATAATAGGCATTGCAGAAATATTAAAGCAATGTCCACATGAAGTTATTTTTGATAAGCTATCTTTTTTTTCCATAATAATGTTGTTTCGTGAATTTTTGCAACATAAATATATGATTAACTCTTTCAAATGTATCTTAAAAACTTCTCTTATTTTCCAAAAAACTCATGTCCTAAATAAGTTTTAATATCTTTCCCTATATTCAAAGTTTCTACTCTTTTAGGTATTCCAATCGTTGATGTTAAATGTCACACATTCATTTTTCCGACAAAAATATCTATAAAAAAGCATCTAACAAATAAATTGTTAGATGCTTTTCAACAGATTAGCTAATTTCTATTCTTTCTGTTCCTCTTTATCATTCTTGTTGTTAAAGCTGAACGTTAGTGTTTCTATTTTTCCGAAACTATCCTGAAAATATACATCTATTGTTTGTTGGTCGGTGGATGCAGAGGTATAGTAAAGCCGGAATATTTCACCTGGAAGCGGGTACAGGTCATTCGGCAGTAAAACCGTCCCATCGGACATTTTCAGCGTTCCCGCCCCGTCCGGCTGGAAATAACGGATGAAATACTTCGTTTCCTCAAACCGCCCGTCCCGGTGAAGCTGGCAGCGTATTTCAGCCGTTTCACCTACCTTTAATTTTTTCGGCACTGGCATCGTTTCGATACTGAACGGGTAAGACTGCTGTATATCCACGTTGTCACTACACGCACCCACCAATAACAAGGCAGCTACCATGTAGCACCCTGTTAGCATCTTATAAATTACATTTCTCATATACATTATATATAATAGGTTAGTTTATCACATTATTATCTTTAGACCGATACCAAACTGTGTGTGGAACTTTCCGACTGAAGAACCGAACAGGCATCTTTCCCTTGCGTTAATCAGGAACACCACCCGGTCGGTAATGTAACTTTCCAGTTCCAGCGTCAGCGCACCGCCATAGACAAAACCGTCCTTATCCGTCAACATCGAGCCATCAGGCAGCAGCTTGTCGCCCCAGTTACTTGTTTCATATCCGGTAAGGGCAGACAAGCCCAGCGAAAGGAAAAAGGTTTTCTTCCTGTCTGAAAGGAAGTTCACATAGTAACCGCCCTCACCTGTGAACTGGCTAACGGGTATTTGCAAATCCTTATAGGGGTAATGCTTTTCGAGGTATTCCCCGCCGATAACCCATCTGTTCCCGTTTTTGGTATAGGTGGAAAGAGCCGCCCCGAAGTAATAGGCAAAATCACTTTTACTGTTCCAGTGAACACCGTCCGCCATGCCGCCCGTAACCTGCAAACCATTCATTCCCGGCAGGCATCTTTGTGCGTGTGCCTGGTTAAAAGTCAGGCACAGCGCAAAAAGGGATATAATACAACATATCCTTTTCATGTTCATTTGATTTTAAGTTCGTTAATCACTTTGGCAGCCACGATGTCGGATTTCTCCACCCGGATAGTTTGGTGTCTGCCCCCGTTCTTTTCCACCAGTTCAATGACTAATATCTTATCGTCAGGGATAGTGAACTGTGGAACGGTGTACACGGTGCGGACGGTACTCTTGCCACCGATAACCAGTATCTCGTTATAACTCCGTACCGGGTCAATGACCGTTTCCTGAATAGCCGTTCTTTTGGCTACTTTCTTATCCACAATTTTGAAGCGGATAAAATCGGTATCAAACGGCACATTTGAACTGTTTTTCGTTTGCGTATGGAAGTAGAACAGCCCGTTATGTGAATAAATGCCCTTTACCAAGAACTGCACCCCGAAACGCTTGCATCCCAAATGCTTTATTTCCCGGTCATTGTTCTTGTAGATGGACTGCATAATCAGCTTTACCAAAAGCGGGCTTTCGTTACCCAGTTCACGGA
>JAEXFF010000322.1 GCA_023400335.1 Bacteroidota bacterium | reverse complement strand
GAAATAAAAATAGTACCAACTGTCTTTTCATGAAGCAACACATTAAATTTACAATTTCAACAGGCAATAAAAATCACCCTTTCCCAACGAGAACAAATATAGTAATAAAGAAGGAAGCGGACCGTTCCTTTTCTGAAATCCCCCAACAATTTTTTAACTACCGGATTACAGGGGCCGGCTCCTCCCGGCCCCAGGCATATTTCCTCTATTATTATCATATACCCGGTATACCCACAGCCTTCCATCAGCATAAATTTTAAATGTATTCCCTATAGCTTCATTTAACGTTCCCTCCCACCAATTGGTAAACGCAGAAAGCGGATAAACCAAACCTTCTCCGGAAAGCAGATGGCAATCCCGGTTGAACACAGACACCTGCTGTCCCGGAAAACATTCAAATCCGGCATTCCCGCAAACCGGCGTAAATACCCCGTAATCCGTCAGCATCTGTACTTCTGCCTGTTCCTGATAATCGGACAAAAGACTGATATTTCCGATCGTATGGTCTTCCCGTCTCCCCGTAGCTCCTAAAATAAAAAGCTTTTTCCACCCCTTTTTCAAGCAATACCGAAAAGCTTTACTCAAATCATTGGTCTCCTGCTCTGTTTCCCGATGAATCAAAGCAGCATACCGGTCCCGTACAGCAGGATTTAAAGAATCCCCGTCTCCCACAATGGCTTCAGGTATACGTCCCCGTTGTATCAAAGCTTCTGCTGCTCCGTCACAGCAAACAATCCGCCGGCAGCTACCTAAAAAAGACAAAGGTAAGGGATGAAGCGGGAAACTCCCGTCTGCCAATATAACCGCTTCCGGTTCATCTATCGTTTTCACCAAAGGGTAATAATTCATCATAAGTACTTTAATCACTAACGGACAATCATTTTCTGCCACTTTAAATAACCAAAGAAAGCAATAATTGTATAAAATCCATATAAACCGGCATAAAAAGGTAATCCTTTGTAGATATACAGGCCGCAACTCACCATATCGACAACCATCCAGACCAGCCATTGCTCCGCCTGTTTATACGCCAGCATCCACATAGCCGTTATGCTCAAGGCTGTTGTCAGACTATCCAGCCAGGGAACAGTACTATCCGTAAACCGGATCAGTATCCAGGCGATACCCAGCAATAAGAAAACAGAAATAACACTTAACGGGAGAATCTGTCTTAAAGGCGTATGTATTACCGGCCGTTCTTTTTTTTCACCTGTCCCCTTCAGCCATACCAACCACCCATAAATACCCGCTAATAAATAATAGATGTTTATCCCGAAATCAGCATATAATCCGGCCCTGTAATAGACCATCAGGCTTAAAGCCGGCATAATAATTCCCGCTGCCCAAAGCCAGATACTGGCTTTGTATTCGAACCAGAGATAAAATAATCCGACAATCGTTCCTATTATTTCTAACCCATTCATTAACTGCAATTAAATAAGAAAACCAACATAACTTGACTCAGTATTACTAAAAGCGGAATGTCAAATAAGCCAATGCATTGATTCCGGCATTGGGATAATAGGCTGCATAAGAAATGATTTCCGGTTTTACGCCTGCAGGTTTTGTACCGTCTGTTGACGGATAGACAGCCGTACAGCTGGCATAACCATTACTTTCATATTCTTCGTCAAATAAATTATATACCGATATCCCTAATGTAACAGCTTGTGTCAAAGGCAATTTAAAAGTATAACTCAAATTCAGATTATTTACGAAATAAGCATCCAATGTACATGTTTTATCCCCTGAATTATTCAGATATTGTTTGCTCACATATTGGGATTGAAAAGAAGCATTCCATCCTTTATGTTGAAAAGAGAACAGACTATTCAGCATAAAATCGGGAGAAAATGAGATCGGGCTGGATCCCAGATAACGGGTTGTCTGCGAAATTTTACCTTCTTCTGTATATAAATCATTCCAGTTAAGATCGACATCGTTCATATATTCCGTATAATGTTTTATCCGGTTACGGCTATAAGTGGCATTTACATCCCAATGCAACCAATCGGCAAACCGAACCCCTGCCGAAAATTCCGCACCCGTCCGGTAACTCTCTTTAACATTTGCCGACACAGCCTCCCCAATTTCATTTAACTGACCGGTCAGCACCAGCTGATCCCGGTAATCCATATAATACAAATTTATACCAACAGAAAAACGGGACGAACGGAAATTATATCCGAATTCATAATCCGACAGGCGTTCGGCCTTCGGCAATTCGGTAAAAAAACCGTCTGTATAATTATTCCGGGTCGGTTCCTTTTGTGCAACAGCAAAGGAAATATACATACTGTTTTTTTCATTTATTTGGTAAAATAAACCGGTTTTCGGATTAAAAAAACGAAACGTTTCATTCAAATCCAAAGGCTGCATATGCCCGGCATTCCAATCCCATTTGTCATTTATTCCCCGGATGGTATAACGGATATAACGATACTGCAAATCGGCATAAAAATATAAACTGCGGACCAACTCATAATTTATACGTCCATAGACATTGGCATCTGATTTTCTGCCTGTATTGTCGTAAAAGCGATGGTCCGGATCCACATCGCCTATATAATTTTTCACCCAAATGACATTTCCATCGTGATTATTTACGTATTTATGAACACCTCCTCCCCAAGTCATTTGTAATTTGTCCGAATGATAATTTAAAGAAAATACCATTCCGCCGAAATCACTTGCTACATTTTTCTTCCGGATCAAATCACTCTTTTTTACAGGTTCCGGCAAACCGGGTATTTCATAAGGTTTTAGTCCGTATTCCACTAACGAACGCTTGTTTTTATATTCCTGATAATAGCCTTTTCCGTTCGTATAATGAAAAGCGATATTCAAATTCCACTCCGGATTAAAAATATGATTAAAAAGGAGTTGATAATGTGTCTGACGGTATACATCCAACTGATCTTTGTAAAAACCGATTACCTCTCCTTTTTCATTTTCAATTTTGCCATTCGGGTTATAAGTACGGTTTGTATCCAAAGTCTGCCGCGGGATACCATCCCATGCGTGGTAAGTTTCCTCTCTTCCGCTGAAAGTAATTAACTTAACAATTGTGCGTTCTCCATAATAACCGGCCTGCGCGAAATAAGATTTCAACTTTGCAGAAGCCCTGTCCCGGTAGCCATCACTCGCAATATGTGACAACCGCAAATCAAAAGCCCAGTGATTGTGCAACAAACCGGTTCCGGTTTTTACCGTTTCCCTCTGCGTATTGAAAGAACCATACGAACCGTTCAGCTCTGCATAGGGAACAGGAGCAGCATTTTCCGTTTGCATATTGATACTGCCTCCAAAAGCCCCGGCTCCGTTTGTAGAAGTCCCGGCCCCCCTTTGTATCTGAATATCCTGCAAGGAGGAAGCCAAGTCCGGAGTATTTACCCAAAAGATCGAATGACTTTCTGCATCATTCATAGGTATCCCGTTGGCTGTAACATTAATACGGGTCGCATCTGTACCCCGGATCCGGATGCCGGTATACCCAATACCCGAGCCGGCATCTGTAGTCGTCAATACAGAAGGTGTCATCGTCAAAAGAAAAGGTAAATCCAATCCGACATTCTGTTTCTTTATATTCTCCTTATTCAAATTGACAAAGGCTATGGGAGTCCGGGTTGTAGCCCGCGTTGCCAATACCTGCACTTCTTCCAACTGGATATGTCGCAATGTATCCGCCGCTTCATTTTCCGCAACGGCCCAATAGCTCACTCCCAGCAAAGCTATCGTTAATCCGATTTTTTTATTCATTTTTTTGCTTAATGATAACAGAAAGGCGCACATCTGTTACATCTTCCCTTCGCCGGCATTACCCGGAACAGGTTCAATGGGTATAATCTCAGCCCGTCATTTTCAGGCACCCCTTCTGGTGGTTAATAATGATTACAAAGGTAACCTATTTTTACAGGATTACAATACCCTCCTGCTGATATCCCGGTTATCCTCAAAAATATCCAAAGCCAGCCTTGACTTTGGATACCCTGAATGATTCATAAAATATTGTATTCGCAGTCTCCGGTTTCATTTTCCCTTTCGCTCAAAGCGTCACAAATGCTGCCAATGCCCCGAATACTACTAATAAAAAGACAATTCCAATCAAAGAAATAACCAAACCTGCTATAGCTAATCCCTTGGGAGACCTGAACATGCCCCAAACAGAAAAAATAAGTCCCAACAACCAGATAACCCAGCCTAAAAAAGGAATCCAGCCTAAAAATAAAGCAATTAAAGCCAGTACAAAACCAGCCGTACCCAATCCATTGGAACGGGAAACAGCCTGCTGGTTAATTATAATTGTTTGTTTAGGCTGTTCTTGATTTTTTACCTCTAATTCTTCCATAAAATTTCTTTTAATTCATAAATTCTATTTTCCCAATACAACTTTGGATTTAAAATCAAATGTAATAAAAAAACCTATCAGATGTATTTTTATGTAAATATTTTTCTGCGATCTGTCAAAAAGAAGCCTGCCACATCACAAGCAGGATCGTGGCAGGCCTTTCATTTTCTATAGAAAGATTATTGTTCGCCGTATTTCATTTCAGCATGACGTTTATACCCTTCGTATCTCCACCTTGCATTCTCTTCTGTCATCTGGAACAGTTTTTCTGCATCCTCCGGAGCGGCTTTCACCAATGAATTAAAGCGGACTTCTCCCATCAGGAAGTCACGGAATTTAGAATAATCCGGAGCTTTGGAATCCAACTGGAAAGGGTTCTTTCCTTCCGCTTCAAGTAACGGATTGTAACGGTACAATTGCCAGTAACCGCATTCGACAGCTTTCTTCTCCTCCGCCTGTGATTTACCCATGCTGGCTTTTAAACCATGATTAATACAAGGAGCATAAGCAATTATCAGAGAAGGACCGGGATAAGCTTCAGCTTCCTTAATGGCTTTCATATACTGGGCCTGGTTAGCTCCCATTGCGACCTGAGCTACATATACATAGCCATAGGACATAGCCATCATTCCCAAATCTTTCTTGCGTACACGCTTACCACTGGCAGCAAATTTAGCTACCGCTCCTGTAGGGGTAGCTTTTGAAGACTGACCTCCTGTATTCGAATAAACTTCCGTATCCATAACCAGTATGTTTACATCGTGTCCGCTAGCCAATAC
>JAEXFF010000039.1 GCA_023400335.1 Bacteroidota bacterium | reverse complement strand
GTACAAATGCGACAATTATTATGCTCCCGGTCGGGAAGGGGGGATTCGTTTTGATGATCCCGAATTGGGAATAGATTGGCGTATTCCGCCGGAAGATATGCTTTGTTCGGAAAAAGACAAACAGTTGAAATCATTCCGCGAATGTTTTGTCTTCTGAGGTTCTTAATAGGAGGATATTCAATTAGGGAGATCAGGTTGAGAATAATTTTTTTGCGGAATTTTATTTGCGGATGTAATATAAGGGCGTATGAAGACTATTTTGATCACAGGAGGAGCCGGTTTTATCGGTTCGCATTTGGTAAGACATATGTTGAATAAATATCCGGATTACCGGGTTATTAATCTGGATAAACTGACCTATGCCGGGAATCTGGAAAATTTACGGGATATAGAGCAGAAGCCGAATTATGAATTTGTGCGGGCGGATATTTGCGATTATTCCCGTATGCAGTATGTATTTGAACATTATCGGGTAGATGGGGTAATCCATTTGGCTGCGGAAAGTCATGTAGACCGTTCTATAAAAGATCCTTTTGCATTTGCCCAGACGAATATTATGGGCACGCTGAGTTTGTTGCAGGCAGCTAAGGGAGCCTGGGAAGGGGCCTGGGAAGATAAGTTATTCTATCATGTATCGACGGATGAAGTATATGGGTCTTTGCGGGAAGGGAGGGATTTATTTACAGAAGTTACCCGCTATGATCCGCATTCTCCCTATTCCGCTTCCAAAGCTTCTTCCGATCATTTTGTCAGGGCTTATCAGGATACTTACGGTTTGCCTGTAAAAATTTCGAATTGTTCAAATAATTATGGGTCTTATCAGTTTCCTGAAAAATTAATTCCGTTGTTTATCAATAACATTCGCTATAACAGACCGTTACCGGTGTACGGAAAAGGACAGAATGTACGAGATTGGTTATTTGTAGAAGACCATGTCGGGGCTATTGATTTGATTTTTCATAAGGGAAAGATAGGCGATACCTATAATATCGGCGGTTTTAATGAATGGAAAAATATCGATTTGATCCGGTTGTTAGTGCAGATTACCGACCGTTTGCTCGGACGCCCGGAGGGAACGTCCGAGAAATTGATAACCTACGTGGAAGACCGGGCAGGTCATGATGTACGTTATGCTATAGATTCGACGAAGCTGAAGAATGAGTTGGGGTGGGAGCCTTCTTTACAATTTGAGGAGGGGCTGGAGAAAACGGTGAGGTGGTATCTGGAAAACCAAAAGTGGCTGGACCGTGTGACCAGCGGAGAATATCAACAGTATTACGAGAAGATGTACGGTTCCCGGAAAACGATATAATCCGGATTTCCCCGGAAAAAATTAAAGAACAGCATTATGGCAAATATATTAGTTACCGGTTCTAAAGGACAATTGGGTTCTGAACTTCAAAAAATAGGATTTACGCTTTTGGATGACGTTTTTTATACGGATCTGCCGGAGCTGGATATTACCGATGAGCAGGCCGTAAGAAAATTGGTAAGGGAAAAGGAAATCGATACGATCATCAATTGTGCTGCTTATACAGCGGTGGATAAAGCTGAGGAAGAGAAAGAAAAAGCGGCTTTAATCAATACGGCAGCAGTGGCAAATTTGGCTAAAGTTGCGGCTGCTGAAGATTGTCTGTTGATTCATATCTCTACGGATTATGTTTTTGACGGAACAGCTACGGTTCCTTATACGGAAAAAGACCGCCCCCATCCCCAGAGTGTATACGGTATGACAAAATGGGAGGGGGAACGGGCGATTCAAAAATCTGGTTGTTTGGCAATTATTCTCCGGACGGCCTGGCTGTATGCTGCGGAAGGTAATAATTTTGTAAAGACAATTCTTCGCCTGGCTGCTGAGAAGGGAGAAATCCATGTGGTGGCCGACCAGACCGGAACGCCTACTTATGCGGCTGATTTAGCCAGGGTGATTGTGAAAATAGTGACCGATAATGAGCTGGGGGATAATGTGGAAATTTATCATTATACCAATGAAGGGGTATGCAGTTGGTATGAATTTGCCCGGGAAATTGTAAAGCAGAGTGGGATAAAATGTGAAGTTTATCCTTTAACAACGGCTCAGTATCCGACAAAAGCCAGACGCCCTGCCTATTCCGTATTGGATAAAAGCAAGCTCAAACAAAGGTATGGAATAGAAATTCCTGTGTGGCAGGAGGCCTTGGGAAGATGCCTTGCGGCTATGTCTGACACGGAGAAAGGATGATTTGCGCCTGCAGGCGCGGATGCCGGAAGACGGTTGCAGGAACCAAAATAAAGTTGTAAATTCGCGCTCGTTTTGAAGAAAGGAAAATATTGACTATCAGTAAAAAGTATATTGAATAATGATTACAGTTTCGAATTTAGAGATTCAGTTTGGAAAACGTATTTTGTTTCAGGATGTAAATTTAAAATTCACTCCCGGAAATTGTTATGGTGTCATTGGGGCGAATGGGGCTGGTAAATCGACATTGTTACGGATTTTAAGCGGGGAGTTGGAGCCGACACGGGGGACTGTACTGTTTGGTCCGGGGGAACGTCTGTCCGTATTGAAACAGGATCACTTTGCTTATAATGAATGTACGGTATTGGACACTGTAATGCAAGGTCATACGGATTTGTGGGATGTAATGAAGGAGAAGGATGCTTTATATGCTAAACCTGATTTTTCGGATGAGGACGGGGTCCGTGCAGCGGAACTGGAGGAAAAATTTGCTGAGATGGACGGGTGGAACGCAGAAAGTGATGCGGCTTCTTTATTAAGCGGTTTGGGTATAAAAGAAGAACTCCATTCTTTTTTGATGAAAGATTTGAGCGGTAAGCAAAAAGTGCGGGTATTACTGGCTCAGGCTTTGTTTGGAAAACCGGACAATTTACTGTTGGATGAGCCGACCAATGATTTGGATATTGAAACGGTTATGTGGTTGGAAAATTATCTGTCAAATTATGAAAATACGGTATTGGTGGTATCGCACGACCGTCATTTTTTGGATGCTGTAAGTACACATACTGTAGATATTGATTTTGGTAAAATCCAGTTATTTGCCGGTAATTATAGTTTCTGGTACGAATCCAGCCAGTTAGCTTTGCGTCAGGCGCAGGCAAAGAACAAGAAAGCCGAAGAGAAGAAAAAAGAACTGATGGAATTTATCCAGCGCTTTAGTGCCAATGTGGCGAAGTCAAAGCAGACGACCAGCCGTAAAAAAATGCTGGAGAAATTGAATGTGGAAGAAATTATGCCTTCTACCCGTAAATATCCGGGTATTATTTTTACTCCGGAACGGGAAGTAGGAGATAAGATATTAGAAGTGAGAGGATTGAGTAAACAAATAGAAGGAGAATGTTTGTTCCGGGATGTGGAATTTTCGGTAGAGAAAGGGGATAAAATTGTATTCTGGTCGAAAGATCCGAGGGCTATGACAGCTTTTTTGGAAATTATTACTGACAATATGAAGCCCGACGAAGGCAGTTACAGCTGGGGGGTGACGGTGACAACTGCTTATTTGCCGATAGATAATTCAGCTTATTTTGATACGGATATGAAGCTGATCGATTGGCTGGGACAGTTTTCGAATGATACAAGCGAGACTTTTCTCCGGGGATTTTTGGGAAAAATGTTGTTTTCGGGAGAAGATATTTACAAAAACGTTAAGGTGTTGTCGGGAGGTGAGAGGATGCGGTGTATGATTGCCCGAATGATGTTGAAGAATGCCAATGTGCTGGTGCTGGATTCTCCGGCCAATCATTTGGATCTGGAATCCATCCAGGCGTTCAATAATATGCTGGTATCCTTTAAAGGTATTGTGCTGATGAACTCGCATGACCATGAATTTATTCAGACAGTTTGTAACCGGATTATCGAGTTGACCCCTCAGGGGACCATTCATAAGCGTATGGATTTCGACGACTATATTACAAGTGAAAA
>JAEXFF010000191.1 GCA_023400335.1 Bacteroidota bacterium | reverse complement strand
ATAAGTATCCACCAATAATGTTGCAAAATATATAATGACATAATATTGAATTTTTTGAGTGATTATTATCCGTTTTCAGAGAGGGGATTTCCTTACCTTCTCATCCCATTTTAGGTCCTTTTTTAATTTGGGAAAACATAATTCCTATTTCAGCAATTAACAAAACAGTAAAAAGTATAGCGAACATCCAGAAAGTCGTGACAACCCAGCCGGATGCAATGCGGGTAATCGCTACATTCACCGGCATCAGGTTTTGTACGATCCAGGGTTGACGTCCTACTTCTGCAACGATCCATCCGCATTGAGAAGCTATATATGCCAGAGGAATACAAATAATAGCCAGATAAGGGATAAATTTGAATTTTTCGAATTTACGTTTTTTGGCGTACCACCAGCTCAGGATAAAAAGAGCTACAAATAGCAATCCCAGTCCCACCATGATCCGGAAACTATAGTACACAAGCGGGATGGGGGGGATGGCATCGTAGGGAGAGGTCAAATAACCATAACCGATATCGCTGTAATTTTCTTTTAATATTTGGTAAGAACTATCTGCTTTTTCCTTATTTCGTTCTTGTATCGCCTGTTTGTAGGTTGTCAGGGCCTCTATTGCTTTACTACCGTTTGCCATTCGTTGTTCTACTGAGGGATAGGTAATGCCTTCGTAAGACGTATAACCGTCCAGGATATTTTGTATGCCGGGCACATAGGCATCCGGATCTCTATAACTCATAAAAGACAATAATTTAGGAATGGTAATGCCATATCGGGTAGCTTTCATCCGGGTAGAAGGTAAAGCGGAATCTTCCTCGAGGAAGCCGATAACCGTAAGGCCAACCCCATTTCCTCCTTCATTTAAGCCTTCCATTGCTGCCAACTTCATCGGTTGGGTACGGGTGACATCCTGAGCACTGGTATCTCCTGTAAAAATAGTGGCTATAATACTCAGGATTCCGAATACTGAACCGATTAAAATACTTTTACGGGCAAATTCCAGATTCCGTTTTTTCAGTATAAACCATGCACTCACTCCCACTACAAAGCAAGCAGAAAGAGTATAGGCGGATGTGACAGTATGAAAAAATTTGTTCATAGCTGTGGGTGAAAATAATACTTCCCAGAAATTATCCATTTCATTCCGTGCCGTGAGAGGATTGAAATCGGTTCCTACCGGATTTTGCATCCAGGCATTTGCCACCAGGATCCATAAGGCCGAGATATTGGCACCTAAAAAGACCATCCAGGTAGAGAAAAGATGGAATTTTTTACCTACTTTATTCCACCCTAAGAACATAACAGCAAAAAAGGTGGCTTCCAAAAAGAAAGCAAATAAACCTTCTATGGCAAGAGGTGCTCCGAAAATATCACCGACAAACCAGGAATAATTAGACCAGTTCGAGCCGAATTGGAATTCCAGGATCAGCCCTGTTGCGATACCTATCGCGAAATTGATCGCAAAAAGTTTCATCCAGAACTTTGTTGCATGTAACCATTCTTCTTTACCGGTGCGAACCCACATCGTCTCCATAACAGCCAATAAAAAAGAAAGCCCTAAAGTTAGCGGGACAAACATGTAATGGTAAATGGCAGTCATGGCAAATTGCCAACGAGACCATTCCACCAGGGATGTAGAAGAAATTTCGTATAACATAAATTTAAGGTTTAGTAATTAATTCGTTTAATACGTGGTTACTTTTTTCTTTATCTGTTGTATAATTCGTGTTCAGGTAGTTGGGCATGAGAAACAATTTGAAAACTAAAAACAGAATGAGGAGTTTACAGACAATGATGATACATAGAATGCGTGCCCAGCGGGGCATATAGCGAAAACCTTCATAATATAGCATCCAGGCGCGTCTTAACATAGCAAATTATATCTCTACTTAAAACGAAATAAAGTTAGGAAAGTTTTTGAAAAATATCTATTTTTTTTAATTTGAATTAATTTAGTTTTTTATGTCTTGATATTTCTTTAATTTTGACAATCTAAGTCGTTCTAACGGGCAATCATCCGGCAGGAAGGGATAAAGGCTGGATTAAAGATGGAATTATGAATAATTTCGGCAAATATTTTTTGGGTTTTATCGGCATAGTATGTGTGGGATTATTTTGCTGGTATTTTTCTTCTATTATCGCCTATGTTTTGATTGCCGCTGTTATTTCTTTTTTAGGAAGACCGATTATTGATTTTCTGGGAAGGGTAAAAATCCGGGGAAGGGAATTACATAACGGGTTAAAGGCTGCATTGACGTTACTGGCACTATGGGCTCTTTTTATACTTTTCATGGTGACAATCATTCCGTTGGTAACCCATGAATTTCAGAATATAGGCAATATCAGTGTCGAAAGTGTGATGAATAAACTGGAATCTCCCGTAGAGGATATTTCCAGAGTATTAAAGCACTATGGCCTGATTGAAATGGATGACGATATTGAACAATCTGTTTCGAATAGCCTGAGTTCTTTGGTGAGTGTCACTCAAATAAAAACGATATTCGGTTCTTTGGCTAATACCATCAGCGACATTTTTGTTGCATTGTTTTCCATTACTTTTATTTCTTTCTTTTTTCTGAAAGACAGCCGTCTGTTTAGTGGTATGGTTTTAGCTTTGTTACCGGCTAAATATGAGGAAGGGGGACGGAATGCTTTGGATTCGATTCAGAAGCTACTGGTACGCTATTTTGTCGGAATGTTTTTTGAAGTATTGGGTGTAATGACATTGAATACGCTGGGATTATGGATGGTGGGATTAAGTTTTTCGAATGCAATTGTCATTGGTTTGGTCTCCGGAGTATTGAATGTAATTCCTTACATTGGACCGATTATCGGAGTTGTTTTCGGAGTTGTTGTGGGGATTGTGTTACACATTGACCTGCCTTTTTATACGGATTTGTTGCCTTTATTGATTTATATGGTGATCGCGATGTTAATTACGCAGTTAATTGATAATGTGGTATTCCAGCCTTTTATTTACGGGAGTAGCGTGCATGCTCACCCCTTGGAAATATTTTTAGTGATCTTATTGGCAGGCAATTTAGCGGGCATCCCCGGTATGATTTTAGCTATTCCTTCTTATACGGTATTTCGTGTAATTCTGAGGGAATTTTTCAATAAATATAAATTGGTTAAAAAGATAACGCAAAGTCTGGATGAATAAGGGAATTCTGTTTATATTACTTCTTCTGGGCTGTCTGACTGCATCCGCACAGTATGGAGGTGATCTGATATTGGGCGGGAGGATTAATTATGTAGGAGGAGGTAAAATTGTTACTCCCGATCACCAACGGGTTAATACCGGATTTACATTAAAAGTGGCCCCTTCTTTGGCCTATTTTATCCGGAATGGAATAGCTGTGGGAGTAATTACCGGTTATGAGTTTATGAAAGACAGAAGGGGACATCAGAATACCGGGGAGATTTTGCCTTTTTTGCGTTACGATGTAGGAGGAGGTGTCATTCGTTTTTTTGTACAATTAGAAAGCGGATGCGGATGGGGGAAAAGTCATTTGAAGGATGGGGCGGATGGAAAGCATTTCTTATGGACAACAAATCTGAAACCGGGTTTGTATATTCGGATAACCGATCATTGGGCGGCAGAAGCTACTTTTAGCTGCCTGCAATATAAGCATGTCAAGGCTACGGATCTGCAATCAGGAGAGTCTGTGGTGCGTGACAAATGGGATTTTACCTGGCTGGATATCAGTTTCGGAGTAGCTGCTATTTTTAAGCTATGATTTTTTAATGAGAATCTTCCTCCGGGATATTGGAATGCCGGAGGGAGAGGGTTCATCTTTATGAAATCAATTGTTTTTCTCTTTTTCAGATTGCAATATTTTGTGAAGAGTTTTGACTTTCTTTTGTTTTTTAGAAGCCAGATTCTTTTTTTCTCCTTTGTCTTTTGCCAGGTTGTACAGTTGCGGTTCTTTACTGTTTCCCAGTTCGATATTGGTCAGTTTGCTGTAGGCTGGTCCGTTACTGGGAACAATGTATTTCCAATTGTTCAACAGTATGGATAAAATATCTGCTGATTCAATAAGATAATTCCTGCCTTGTAAATCTTTTCCCAAAAAAGCTGCGAGGTAATTCTGACTGTCGGGTGCAGCTCTGTTGGGTAAAGTAACTTGTAAAAGAGATGCAAAGGATGCTATCAGATCGATATGTGAAACTAAGGCCTCAGAGACTTTTCCGGTTTCTATTTTTCCGGGCCAGCGGATGACCATCGGTATGCAAGTGCCGGCTTCAAAAGCACTGTATTTCCCTCCCCGGAAAGGTCCCCAGGGACGGTGATCTCCCAAAAGTGCTGCGGCCTGGTCCTGATAACCGTCGTCGACAACGGGACCATTATCACTCGTTACAATGACAATTGTATTGTCTGTCAGATCCAGTTCTTCCAGTGTGCGGGTAATTTCTCCTACGCTCCAATCAAATTGAAGCAATACATCTCCCCGGGGGCCCATCCCGCTTTTACCCCTGAAGCGGGGATGCGGGACCCGGGGAACATGGGCGTCATTTGTTCCGAAATACAGGAAAAAAGGACGGTCTTTGTTTTTCCGGATAAATTCTACTGCATGAGAAGTAATACTGTCTGCTATATTTTCGTCTTTCCAAAGAGCTTTTTTACCTCCTTTCATATAACCGATACGTCCGATCCCGTTTACAATAGCTTGATTATGCCCGTGATTGGGACTTGCTTTCATCACGGTCAGCATTTCGGGATGATCTTTGGCAAGAGGTTCTCCGGGGAAAGGGGTTTTGTAGCTCACGGCGATCGGGTCCTGGGGATCCAGATTTACAACCCTCTGGTTTTCTACGAATACACAAGGAACACGATCTCCTGTTGCAGCCATAAGATAAGAATAGTCAAAACCGATATCTGCCGGCCCCGGGCTGATAAAGCCGTTCCAATCCTGGGTACCGGTTTTATCCCCCAGGCCAAGATGCCATTTCCCTATCGCTCCCGTAACATAACCACAAGATTGAAACAGATCGGCCAGGGTGTATTGTTCCGGTCGGATAATCATACCGGCATCTCCGGGAGCAATGCCCGTATCGTTACGTCTCCAGGCATAGTGTCCGGTGAGTAAAGAATAACGGGCAGGTGTGCTGGTAGAAGCTACTGCATGAGCATTCGTAAAGCGTAAACCTTGCTGGGCTAATGTATCTACATGCGGAGTATGAATCGTTTTTTCCCCGTTACAACTTAAATCTCCGTATCCGATATCGTCCGCCAGAATAATAATTACATTAGGACGTTCCGGATCCCTCTCTTGCGCTATCAGAGAAGGACAGGAAGAACATACTGTTGTAAATAATAATAAGTTTTTGAATGTATGCATAGCAGTTATTTAAATGAATAATTTGCAGTGAACTTAAAATTTTTATACGGCTGAAAGTCGGCATATAAAAATATATTAAGTATGTAAAAGTCGGAAATTAATTCATTATGTACAATGCCTGAAGGAAAAATCTGGAGTATTAAGCTGTTTTTGTTTGTTCTGAGATCCATCATTCAGCAAAATAAAGAGGTAAAAAAAGCCCGGAATTACCCGGGCTTTTACAGCTTTTTTTAGATTAAGGCAATCTTTAAAACCTCTTCGATTGTATCCGCATAGTGGAATTTTAATCCTTTCAGATATTCCTTTTTGATATCTTCTATGTCTTTCCGATTTTCACTGCAAAGGATAATCTCTTTTATGCCGGCCCGTTTGGCGGCTAAGATTTTCTCACGTATTCCTCCTACGGGCAATACTTTTCCTCTCAGTGTAATCTCGCCTGTCATAGCGAGAGCTTTTTTTACTTTTTTCCCGGTAAGGGAAGACACTAATGAAGTGACCATTGTTACTCCTGCTGAAGGTCCGTCTTTGGGAACAGCTCCTGCAGGAACGTGAACGTGAATATCTTTATTATCGAAAATATTTTCATCTATACCGATCTCTTTGGTATGGGATTTAATATATTCCAAAGCCAGAGTAGCGGATTCTTTCATTACGTCTCCGAGATTTCCCGTTAAAGTTAGATGACCTTTCCCTTTGCTATAGCTGGATTCCACGAACAGGATTTCTCCTCCTACGGCTGTCCAGGCAAGACCTGTGACGACTCCCGGCAGATCATTACCTTGGTATTCTTC
>JAEXFF010000174.1 GCA_023400335.1 Bacteroidota bacterium | reverse complement strand
TAATCCTATAATTTGATTTATTATGAAGTGTAAGATGTGGTTTATAGTGAGTGTTGCTATTTGGCTGGCTGTACCGGTTTCTGCCTGGGGGCAGTCGTCGAAGGTGGCGCTGTCCGGTACTGTTTCGGATGCTAAAAACGGAGAAACAATGCCGGCTGTTGTCGTGAATATTAAGGAATTGAATTTGTGGGTAACCTCTGATATTGATGGAAATTTTCATTTCAAGAATGTCACTCCGGGAACGTATACCTTGACAGCTTCTTGTTTGGGATATGAGGATTACTCCATAAAGATTGCCCTCAATAAGGCTGTAGAAAATTATAAATTGAAATTGAATGCACAATCTTTAGCATTGGATGAAGTAGTGGTAACAGCTAAGGAGGGAGGTAAATTGAATAGTTCGTCGACGATCAGCAAGACGGCTATCGACCATCTTCAGGGAGCCAGTCTGACGGACGTCATGCAGTTGTTGCCGGGCTCTGTCACAACGAATCCGGATTTGACAAAGATCAATAAGATTTCCATACGGGACATATCGGGGGATGACGCTACTAATGCCTTGGGTACTGCTGTCATTGTAGATGGAGCTAAACTGTCGAACGATGCTAATTTACAAACCCGTAACAGTTTGAGTGCGTTTGAGACGACAAGCGGGACGGGGGTAGATGCCCGTCAGGTTTCAGTGGATAACGTGGAATCAGTTGAGGTCATCCGGGGAGTTGCTTCTGCAGAATATGGGGATATGACTTCCGGGGCTGTTGTCGTCAAGACGAAAGCAGGGAAGACTCCTTTTATGGTCCGTTTTAAAACAGATCCCAATATTAAACAGGTATCGGCAGGGAAAGGCTTTTCGTTGGGAGAAAACAAAGGTTTCTTTAATGTGGATGCCGAATATGCCCGTGCTTTTAAAGATGTCCGGACGCCTTCAAAATCTTTTGACAGACTTACTGCTCAATTCGGATATTCCAATATTTTTAATCCGGATAAACGTGCTGTAAGTTTTAATGCAAAATTGAAAGGAGTCTTTTTAAAAGATAAATATAAAAGAGACCCGGATCAGGTGAAGGACGAAATATATAAAGCCCAGGAACAACAATTCAGTTTAAACCTGTATGGAAACTGGATGGTACAGAAACCTTGGCTGACAAATGTTAATTACAATCTTTTCGGTTCATACGGAAAACAGGATAACCGGGAAAAAGTCTGGAGAACGCCCGGACGAATTCCGAGTATAGCCGAGACTACGACAGGGGAACACGAGGGCATTTTGTTGCCGTATGAATATTTCAGTGACCTGAGAGTTGAAGGTAAACCGATTTATATTACCGCTAAAGTAACTGCCAATATTGCGGGCAAATACGGATCTGTGTATAATAAATTTTTATTGGGGGCGGAATGGTCAACGAAAGGAAATGAAGGAGAAGGAAGGACTTTTGATGCCCGGCTGACCCCTTCCCAAAACCTGCGCCCCCGTTCTTTTAAAGATATTCCTTTTATACAGGAATATACCGGTTTTATCGAAGATAAAGTGACTTTTACCTTGAATAAAAAATCTTTGGAACTTTCTGCCGGATTGCGTTTTACCAATATTGAAACCCGGGATTATGATTACGATGTGGTTTTGGATCCTCGTATTAATGCCCGCTTCGTATTTTTAGACAATAAATGGAGTAAGAAAGGTTTACAGCATTTGAGTGTACGTGCTGGCTGGGGTATCCTGCATAAAATGCCGGGACTGGCTTATCTTTATCCGGATCCTTCCTATGTGGATAAATCCAGTTTTTCATACAATGACGAAGAAAATGATTACTCTTTGGGAGTAATGACAACCATGGTGACGGAAACGAGTAACCGGGATTTGGAATTACCGAGGAGTACAAATGTCGAAGTGGGAGTAGACTTGAAATTTTGGGGAATCACGGCGAATCTGGCATATTTTAATGAAAAATTGAGAAAAGGTTTCAGTTTTGCCGGAGCTGCCCGTCCTTTTTTCTACCGGGAATACGATTTGGTAAATGAAAGCGGAAAGCGGCCTCAGTTTGTTAATGGGGTAGTGGAAGTGGATGGTAAACCGGTTGATTATTCGATCCGGGAAACGTTTGCGACCTATAGACGTGCAGCTAATGGCGTGAGTAATGATAAATGGGGGATAGAGTATAGCTTGGATTTTGGTAAGATAAAGGCTATTTCGACTTCGGTTATTGTCGATGGGGCTTATTTTTACAATAAGCAACTGGAAAATGATCTGCAAATGTTATATGAGACCTCTAATTTCAGCGGGGGAGTTAAAGACTTTCCTTTTGTATGTCTTTATGCAGGTAATAGTACAAATTCGGGGACAAATGGCACGAAAAGCCAGCGTTTGAATACCAATATCCGGCTGGTGACCCATTTACCAAAGTTGCGCCTGATTTTTACACTGACAGGACAATGCGTCTGGATAGATAAAACACAACGTTTAGCGGAATATCAGGGAAGAAGTCTTTTGTATTACAGGGATCAGGACAAAAATATTGTGGATGGAAGTAATCCGGATGCAATTGCGGCTATTTGTGTAGACCCGATTGCTTATATGGATTTGGAAGGTACGGTTCATCCGTTTACAGAAGCAGAACGGCAAAATCCGGATTTCGATCGTTATATCCGGACTTCCCGCCCGGAATATTTTACAATGGATTCCCAGAATCCTTATTTTATGATGAATATGCGACTGACAAAAGAGATCGGTAAGATTGCTTCTTTATCGTTTTATGCAAATAATTTTACGAACTCCCGCCCCAGAAGATTTTTCCGTTCCGGAGCGTACTACCAGCGTTTGAATACAGAGATGTCGTTCGGGGCTGAACTGCAATTGAAGTTTTAATGTTTTTAAATTGTAAGATTATGAAAATATACAATATAATCGTTTTTTCCCTTCTGCTGTGTTGTACCGGGTGTTTGAAAGAGGAAAAAGAGAGTTTGCCGGTCCGGATTCAAATGGTTTTTCCGGAGGAATTACAGCAAGTGGATAAATCAGGGGTAAATGTGAAATTGTTTAATACGATAACCGGTTTGACTTATAATGTCGTGACGGATGCTTCCGGGGTGGCAGTCAGTAATGTAGAATACGGTTTTTACGAAGCAATTGCTCAGAAGAAATATCATGTAGGGAGCGAAGTCCGGGTGGTAAATGGCCGGATCGAGAATATGATACTGACTCCGGAAAATGGGGATAATAAGGATTTTTATTCGATGAATTTAATCTCGGCTGTTTTGCCTCAGCTGGTCATTAAAGAAATTTATTATGCCGGTTGCTTGGATGATATGGGGAATAATTACAATAAAGATACTTATATTTCTATTTACAATAATTCTTCAGAAGAGGCCAGTCTGGACAGTTTATGCATTGGTTGTGTCAATCCGCTTACGAGTGCCAGCAAAAGCACTTTTGTAAAAGAAGACGGTTCTTTGATGGATCAGTTGCCTTTGGCTTATCTGGCTTGGCAGGTTCCTTCCGGCTCGGCTAAAGTCCTGAAGCCGGGGGAGGAAGTAATCATAGCCATCAATGCTGTCAATCATGCTCAGAGGGCCGGGAATTCCGTGAATTTAGCCGTAGCTGACTATGCTTTCTGGGATTCTGATTTGACGAAAGAAGAGGTGCCGGCTCCGGGAGTGGTGCCCCTTTACAAATTTTGGAAAGAAGGGACCTCAACGGCTTTCAGTGTTTCTCAAACCGGACCCGCTATGATTCTCTTTAAAATTAAGGGAACAAATGCGGCAGAATTTGCGGGTAATCCGGATAATTTAATGAAAGATCCTGCTAAACCCAATGTAAATACCCGCTACCTGATGATTCCTTCAGATTGGGTAGTTGACGGGGTGGAATGTGTTATCAGCCAGACACAGGCCAATAAACGATTGACGACCAATGTAGATGCCGGATTTATTTTTATAGAAAACCGAAATCAGGGATTGGCTGTCGTCCGGAAAGTGGAAAGCATTGAAGGAGGAAGGGTCGTTTATATGGACACAAATAATTCAAGTGAAGATTTTGAGATAAAATCGGCCAGCCTGAAACAATAAACCGAGGTCAGCAACTCATAAAATCAGATACATTATGAAAGTTAATAAAATATATATCCTTGTTTTAAGTCTGGTATTTACCGGAATTGCCGGAGTAAATGCACAGACAGGGGAATCGGAGAAATATGCATATCGTATGGAGCGTATCAGGACCGCTAACCCCTGGAATACTTCATATAATTCGGCTGGTTTGGTTTTTAACCGGAATGAAGATTTTTCACTTGTCCGTTTGGGTTATGACTATCAGAAAGGGAGTTACCGGAATGTGTTTGAACCAACTTCGGAAGGGCAGTTTAAACTGAATACAGAA
>JAEXFF010000135.1 GCA_023400335.1 Bacteroidota bacterium | reverse complement strand
GGTTGCAAATCCGAGTCCTTCCCGTGTATATTGATCCATTATTTTACCGGATAAGGTCAGATCCGGTTTTTGAGCAGTTAATGCTAAATACCAGAACAAAAATTGACACAACAGAATTAATTTATACACGATTTTTAAATTTTAGGATTGCAATAATAAAAAGAATGAAAGATTGTTGATATACCAAAATATGGGGATTTTGGAGAGAGATGTTACCTATAAATAAGCATATTTGTTATATACAACATTTTTCCGGGTCGTTTTTCCCCGTTGTAAAAGAGAAAAGAAGAGAAGGTGCCGGTTGAAGATTACACTGAAAATAGGGTAGGGATAAAGCTCGTCAATACGGAGAGTGATTAGAAAAAAGAGGAAGGAAGTGGCAAAAGGACTGTTCTTTTGTCACTTCCGGTTTTAAAAAGGAGGAGGAATATTTTAAAAGTTTGCTAACCGGTGTATCGTCCAGGTTTTACGGACATTTTTTATTTTAACGATCGGATAGGAGGGGTACAATTTTTCTTTTTTACAGATGCCTGAATTGCTATTTATCGCTGGGCTTTTGTTGTATTTTATCAGTCATAAACGGATTATATTCTTGTTTGAACCCAGTCTGTTTTTCTGATTCTGGAACCGATCAGGGCATAATAAAGCATGATCAGTTCACAAATTACGACTAAAATCCAGGTGTATTGCCAGCTGCCCAGGGTATCTGCCATTACTCCCTGTAAAAAAGGGAATACGGCCCCGCCAAATACTCCCATCATAAATACTCCGGAAGCCTTAGACGTATATTTGTTTAATCCTGTGATGGCTAATGTAAAGATACAGCCCCACATAACCGAATGGAATAATCCGACGGTAACCAGTACCCACAAATTATTGGTAATAATAGCTATTACGGTAAAGGAGGCTGCCAGAATAGTCGTTACGGTTAATTGTACGCGGGGGGAGATGTGTTTAAGATAACTGGAAACGATACGTCCGACCATCAGTCCTCCCCAGTAAAGAGTCGCTAATAAGGCGGGCATTCCGAAGTCTATTCCCCCGATGACGATATGTTGCATCCCGAAAAAAGATAAGGTTTGTCCTGAGGTTTCCATTTCCAGGGCATTCAAATTAACATTTACGCCAATGGATACTTCTGCTCCTACATAAAAGAAAATGGCAATTACGCCTAAAGTGAGGTGACGGAATGACCAGATACTGCGTTCGAGTTTTTCCCCTTTCTCTGCCTTGGTGTGCATAACGTCCGGTAAATAAAGCCTTTGGGTGATAAATGCCGTAAACCCGATAAAAGCAGCTAAAATCAGGAAAGGAATCATGAGTTGTTTCACTTGCACTTCCTCTATTGCCAGTCCGCCGAACATTACACCCGTTACAAAAAACGGAGCAATGGTTGTACCGAAAGAATTGAATGCACAGACAATATTCATCCGTTGTACAGGTTGGGTTCCTTTTACTTCGTAAGCAGCTACATAGGGATTAATGACCACCTGTAACAGGGTGGCAGAAGTTCCCATCAGATAAGAGCCCAGGAGAAAAATGAAATAGCCGTAAGGAATATGGGCTCCGGCAATCAGAACGTTCAAACCTTCGTAACGTACCGTGAACCAGGACGAAAAGAAAAATACGGTCAGTCCGCCGACCATAACCAGTAGACCCCGGATCAGCGTTTTTTTATAACCGAATTTATTGATCCATTTATAGCCCAGCGTTCCGTTTAAAAGATAAGCTAAAAAGAAACTGAATGAGATTAACGTGATAAATGTATTTTTCAGTTCTCCGGCATGCATGAGGAAAGCAATTTTCAAGGGAGCCTGACACTGACCGTTTACAGTAGTCAGGAATCCTACCAGAAAATAAATGAATATCAGGACAATAAATGGTCCCAGCTTGTTTTGCTGTGTTGTATCCATATTGATTTTATTCTAAAATGGTTTCCAACGTTTGTAATACACCTTTTTCTTTAATGTCAGCGACCATCCGGAGGTAATTTGTCACGAAGCGTTCGTCCGCTGACAGTTGGGTACTTTCAAAGGGAGAAATGGATAGAAAAGTCAACGGATTTTCCTGATTGATTTGTGCCCAATCTGTTTCAGTTAACCAGGGATCGTTCACTTTATAAGTATTCCCTTTATCGTCTTGCTGGTATTTTAAGTAATGCCGGTAAGCGGCAGTGAAAAAACTTACCCGTGTCAGGTCTGCTTTATCCCCTATCATCCGGATGAGATTTGGCATGATATATACCGGGATTTTAGAGGCTCCGTCGTAACATAACCTGCTTAGCTGATCGCTGACAGAACGGTTTCCGAAACGTTCCATTAAGGTTCGTTTATAAAGACCTAAATCGGTATGCCCCGGTGCGGGAACGTAAGGAGTAATATCTATATCCATAAATTGCTGCAGATAAAGGGTAAACCGTTTGTCGTGTATGGCATCGTCCACTTTCCGGTAACCGGCCAGAAAAGCCGGGTAGGCAAGCATAGAATGGGAGGCGTTGAGCAAACTGAGTTTCATATTTTCGTAAGCGGATACATCGTTTGTAAATTCTACTCCTACTTTTTCCCAGTCCGGCCTTCCGGCGATGAAATGATCTTCAATGACCCATTGTATAAAGTCTTCGCAATAGACAGGAGCAGCGTCTTCTACTTTGTTGCGTTGGTTGAGCCGCTGAATATCGGCAGGTGTAACGGCCGGGGTAATCCGGTCGACCATACAGTTGGGAAAGGAGACCTGGGTCTTTACCCAATTGGCCAGCTGACGATCCTGAGCCGTAATAAATGAACTGAACGCTTTCTGAGCAGTTCTTCCGTTATGTTGTAAATTATCACAGGATAGAATAGTAATGGGACCTTGTCCGTTTTTCATCCTTTTCCGTAATCCTGCTGCAACGAAACCGAAAACGGTTTGAGGCGTGTCGGGATTTTTAAGATCATGCTGAATACCAGGCGTCTCTAATATAAAATTTCCGTTAGCCTTGTCTAAATTATAGCCTCCTTCTGTAATCGTTAACGTGATGATTTTAATTTCCGGCTCAGCTATTTTAGAAATGACGGCTTCCGGATTTTCTATCCCCCATATCAACTCTTTGAGTGAGCCGATTTCGTAAGCTGTATCCCGGTTGTCCCGTCCGCAGACGGTGAGGGTATAAAGGTTGTCTTGTCGTTTTAAAGCCCGGTAAAGATGTTCATCTGCAGGTAATAATGCTACTCCGCAAATGCCCCATTCCTGTTGTGCAGGATCGGCTAAAAGCAGGTTCGTATAATATTCTTCATGTGCCCGGTGGAAGTTTCCTACCCCGATGTGTACGATCCCCGTTTTTATTTTAGAGCGGTCGTAATTGTAAGAGATAACGTTTGCGTGCTGATGTTGAATAAGCGTTTCCATAATGTTCGGTTTTAATCTATTGTACGTATTTCAGAAAAGAAATGTCAGTAATGAGAATATGAATTGTTGAATCTTGTTTTCAGATAAAGAATTAGGGTAAAAATTATGTTTTATTTCTGCAGCTTTTTGTCTTTTGCAGAAGCAAATGTAGATTTCTGATTGTTTTTGGGGAAATTATGATTTATAAAATAAAGCAGACGTTTCCTCTGCCGGTCTTAAAATCAGGTCAGTACCATTTGTAAAATTGGTATCCATTTTTATCTTCCTTAAAAAGGACTAAAACATTTTTATGTTTTTTGTTTTGGAGTAAGAATGTTTATTCAGAAACAAAATTAATCCTTTTCCGTTTATTTCTTTGAACATAAAACAAAAAATAATGGAGCTGACAACCCGGAATCCATATTGGTTACTGAAAAATGGTTATTGTCATTCTTATCCTTCTTTGCAAGAAAATATACAGACAGATATTGTCGTTATGGGAGGTGGAATTACGGGTGCATTAGTGACTTACCGACTGGTAAATGCCGGTTGGAAAGTGGTTGTTATCGACAAACGGAATATTGGTATGGGTAGTACTTCTGCCAGTACAGCCCTTTTACAATATGAAATAGATACTCCTCTGGGGGAATTGATGGAAAAAGTGGGTGAAAAAAGAGCTACCGATAGTTATCTGGCTTGTTATCGTTCTATTGATGAACTGGAAGAAATGATCCGGACAGAAAATTTCCGGGTCGGATTTAAAAAACGATGCAGTCTGCAATATGCTTCTTTTGAAAAAGATGCGGTTAAACTGGAAAAAGAAGCGGAACTCCGGAATAAAATAGGTATATCGGTGGAATTGTTTGAGAGAGCGGAAATAGAAGAAAAATTTAAGCTAAAGGCTCCTAAACCCATTTTTTCCAAACAAGCAGCTCAATTCGATCCTTATTTATTGACACATGCAATCTTTCAGAAAGGAGATGAAAACCTGCGGGTATTTGACCGTACAAAAGTAGCGGATATTCAGCCCGGAAAGTCCAGGATTGTTTTGAAAACCGATACCGGTAAAAAAATTACGGCTCGCTACCTTGTCGTGGCAGCCGGTTATGAATCTCAACACTATATTCCTTACCGGGTAGTAGATTTATTAACTACATATGCTATTATCAGTGAACCGATGTCTGTTAGTGATGTCTGGTATAAAAATGCTTTGATTTGGGAAACAAAAACTCCTTATTTATATATGCGTACTACTTCTGATTTCAGGGTTATCGTTGGGGGCCGGGATGACGAGAGGAATGATAGCCGGAAAAGAAAGAAACGGCTTCCCCGTAAGGCTGTTAAATTAGCCGAAGATTTTCATAAATTGATGCCGCATTTATCTTTTCATACAGATTTCGCTTGGGCTGGTACATTCGGTTCAACAACGGATTCTCTTCCCTATGTCGGCTCTATCCGGCAGATGCCCCGTACTTTTTTTGCTTTGGGATTCGGCGGAAATGGAATTACCTTTAGCGTATTGGCTGCAGATATTTTGTGTACAATTTTAAAGGGAAAAGAACATCCCCTTCAGGTAACGTTTGCCTTTGATCGGTAAAATTCCGGTTTTTAGTACAAGGATATTTAATAAATAGCTAATAATAATTGAACCATCTGGGTTTTATGCAGAGACCGAAACGGAGCATACATTTATATTTACGGTATTCGAGTAAATTTTCACCGTATCCCTGATAAAATTGGATAAATAAATATTGATTGTCCTGTTTTCGCAATTTGTAATTAAACTCAGCAATCGTATTGAAATTGATAAACTTGTTACGGGGATAAAGAATAAGGGAACACCATAAGCGTTCATCCGCACTTTGATAATTGATCGCCAGCAGACCGTATCCCTTGTAACGGAGTAGTTTAGGATTTTCATTTTTATCTACCCAGCCTGCCCAAACTTTGGTTTCAGCACTAAAACGCATGTTGAAAAAATGAGTGAAAGAAAACGAAAAATAATTCCAATCCCGGGAATCAATGGAATCCCTTCCGTTGGATTCGTGTTCAAAAGAAAAAATAGCGATTCCTTTTAACCGGTTATTGCGAATAATGGGTTTGCCGATACTGAGGCCCGGATTAAAGTTATTATCCCGGAAAGGCAGCGAAGTACGGTAAATATCCCAGAAAGATTTTTGAGTATAGGTAACATATAAGAAAGTATTAAAAGGTAAAATACTTTTAGTGAGTCTTTGCCGGATACTGATTTGAAACTTTGCATCTGCTGTTTTGTGATTAATTTGCTGATTTACCGGAATACCGGTGGTAAAATAATTGTCCCGGAAAATTCCAAAACTTGGCTCTTCATCAAAAAGTTTTAAGGCATCTTTTTCGTCTATTTGTAAATATACTTTTTCTGATACGATATGCGCTAAGGAATCCCTTTGTTCCTCCATCCTTTTTTTTTCAGTATTTTGAGCTAATGACGCATTATTCAGTCCTATAAAACAGAGTAAGAGAATCCCTACGAGCGTATATATATTCTTCATGCCTTGGTTTTTAATATAGTATAGAGAGGAACAGGCTCAAATTTTGTCCGGTAAACTTATTTTTTATTCACAAACGCTCATCCTTTTTATTTATTCTTTCTTTTATTTTTCCCCAGGCTGGTGTATTGAATAAACAGCTATCTTTCATCGTATAATACATCTCTTTGAAACGGGACATGGGTATTGTATAACTCAATAAGTTTGGTTCGAACCAAGGGCGTACAGAAGGATCGAAAAAACCGATAAACGTACTTTTCCCGTTTTTGCGGTTTTCTATAATCGTTCGGGTAACTACAGCGCAACACCCTGATCCAAACGGAGTAACCACTGTTTCTTTATCGTTATTATCGAAATAAGCCCAGGTGGTCAGACCGGAGAGTATATCCGGAGTTGCTAAAAATAAAATTCCTTCTGCCTGCTGAAAATCGCTTATCTGATCCAAACGGGCGAAGTGCAGAAATTTTCCCGTTGCCAGGGGGACATTTAAATCCTGTATGTAATCCACTACCAGTTCAGGAGTTTGTTTATATTTTTCTTTAACGGATACAAAATGGGGAATGTGTTCCGGCATACCGGAAAATCCCGTATAGAATTTTCCTCCTCCACATCCAATAGTGCTGGCATCTAAACTGATGATTTTTCCGTCACGGACCTCTTTTAAACCTTTAAAAAAGCATCCTCCGATTTTTTCGGTTTGCTCTACAGGCATATCGGAATACCAGAATGCAATAGGTAGTTCGGCTTTCTCCCCAAAAGCTTCCCTATAATTCTCAATAAATGTTCTAATTTCCATTTTTTTTCGTTTTTTACACATTAGGGACGTGCCCTAATGTGTAATTTTTATATCATCCCTTTATATGTGTTTAATTATCTGTTATTTATTTGTACAAAATAAAATGTCTGAATAGTTAGAATTAAAAAGCTTAGTATAAAAAAATGTTATTTTTATGATAATAGAGTTTTTGATTCTCATTTGACAAATTTAATTGAAAAATTGGTAATCGCGTTTTTTAAATTGAAAATTACATTTTCTGCTTTATGAAATAAAGGAATGATTGCACAGGAGATTTTTGATATTAAAGCTGACAAATGGGGGAGATTGCGAAAAAAAGATAGAAAATTACACATTAGGGCACGTCCCTAATGTGTAAATAAATTATTTTTATTTTGTAGCTTTATAAATATCCAAATGTCCGTTTTTTACCTGTACGAAATAAAATATTTGATTATCTGAGCTAAAAACTCTGAGGTTAATGTCATCTTCTTCCGGGAAATCTAAATCATTTTCACTGAAAGTATGATTAA
>JAEXFF010000057.1 GCA_023400335.1 Bacteroidota bacterium | reverse complement strand
TAGAACATGAAATAGGTGATGGAGGATTACTTAACTGGACTCAAAACTTATTGGCAAATAAAAAAGAACGTATGCTCACAATGGGGATAGGGATACAATTATTGCACTTATTTAAGAAACAAAAATGCTGAAATCTAAAGTCATATACGAAAGCGAAATAAACGAATATGTTAAAGTTATATATCCATGTTTTGAACTAAGGAATATTGTTGAGTATTTCTTTGAAATTAAAACGGAGAGTAATTTAATAACTCCATTCTCAATAATTGCACTTCCTAATATGAACATTGTTGCGTCTGTTAATCTGACAGATAAAAGTCAAACTTTAAAAGTAGATAGGAAACTCGGTATTAAAGATACTACGTGCGATAAACTATGTGGAAGTTTAACAGATGCAATCACCATAATACATGCACCTGGGACACATGAATTTGCAGTAAAATTCAAACCAGGTGTATTGTATTCGTTTTTGAAAGACGATATTCCTTACTTATTAGATAGTTACAAACCTTTAAATAACTATATAGATTATACGATCATCGAAGAGCTAAAATCTAAAAACACCTTTGATGAACGTGTAGATTATATAGAAAACTATCTTTTATCAAACATAGATATTTTTAAGTCAGATTATAAATTGGAGACTGTGATTAAGGCTATTTACAACATTACTCATTGTGGTGATTTTAAATCGAGTATAGTTAGTAAACAAGTTGGAGTATCAACACCAACACTAAATAGGTATTTTAAAGAGGTATTAGGGATGTCTCCGAAGCAATGTTGTCGAGCCTTGAGGTTTAAAATGGCTTTGTTAAATTACCGTTCTAAAGGAAGTAGTAATTTGTATGATGAGTTAGGATACACAGACTTCTCTCATTTTGCAAAAGAGTCTCAATGCCTAACAAATAAAAAACCATCCGAGTTATAGCAGATAAACAGAATCATTCAATAACAAAGCAAATGCTTCAATAAATATATTAACCTATAAAGGTATGCTGATGAATGATTTAATAAAAATGAGGATATTTGAACTATTGTCTGAAGCCTCACAGGAAGTAATTAATGACGAATTACAAAATGCCTATGGTTAGTTATTGGAACATATCAGGTGTGTATCGAGTAACTCGATACCTTTTAACTTACTCTCAAAAGCCTTGCCCTGACGGGGAACAATCGACCCTCCCGTAGTCGGGCGATTGAAGAATAAATAACGGTCAATAACAGCAGAGTATACCGAAGCTGCAGCATAAAAGAAAGAATAACATAAAGCCTTTGAAACGGAAGTGGCGGTGTTGGAGCGTAAGATCCAGCTTACGCTCGCGCCACCTAAACCAAAGGCAGGACAGGAACAGACCGACGGCGTACAGCAAAACGGACAACGCGAACAACAGCCGGAAACCGTCAAACCCGATATGAGCGGCGATTTTGTCCGCAATCATGTTCTTGTCATAAGGTCGGGCGTATCGGAAGAATCCAAAATGCAGGGTAAAGGAATGAAAATTTAATTTTGTGAATATCTGTAATCACAGGGTGCAATACCTGTTATTTTCTTGAAAATAAGACTGAAATGCTGTACGTTGGGATAACCTAACTGCCGGGCAACGGCAGCAGGTGTTGTGCCGGCTTTCAACAGCATTCTTTTGGCAACGTCCAGACGTTTGAACTGGAAATATTCCTCCAGCGTCTTGCCTGTTTCAAATTTCAGCAGGTCGTTGAAATAAGACGGAGAAAGACCGAGTTCTTTGGCAAGAGGTTCCGGTGTGGGTAGTTCGCCGTTTTGCAGCTTGCCGGAAGCGATGTAGTCGTCGAGCAAACGTTCCATCTTCTCCAGTATGGCCTTGTTTTTGTTCTCGCGGGTGATAAACTGGCGTTCGTAGTAGCGGGTGCAATAGTCCAGCAAAAGTTCGATGTGACGGGAAAGGATGGTGCTGCTGTGTGTGTCAATCGGATGGTGCAGTTCTTCCTCGACGTTCCACAGGCAGCAGGTCACTTTTTCCGTTTCGCGTTGCGAGAGGTGCAGGGCTTCTTCCTTATAGTAACGGAAGAAGGTATAATTTTTGATATGATTTTTCAGCGACGTGCGGAATAGCAGGTCGGGATGGAACGCCAGGAGATAACCTTTGCCGGGCAGGGTATTGCTCCCGCTCATGCGGAATATTTCGCCCGGCGTGAGAAATACCATCGTAGCATTTGAATAGTCGTAATACCTCCGTCCACAGCAGCAGCAACCGTCCGGACAATCCTCAATGAGCAGGATGGCATAAAATTCGAATTTCACGGCTTCTTTTTCCAGCGGCGGATTCTCCAGATTGATAAGGCTTGCCTGTGGATGCAGCGTTTTGCCACCCAGACAACGGTTGCATTCATACACGGTTTTGAGATCCAATGTTTTCTCTTGCTTCATGTCTTTCTCCGTGTTTAATTACATGACATTTTGTGTACGATATTCATTGGGAGTACATCCCACCCGTTTCTTGAACAGGCGGCAGAAATGCTGCGGATACTGGAAGCCCAGCGAATAGGCTATCTGGCTGACGGTATCTTCTGTATCGGAGATGCGTTCTTTCGCTCTTTCGATGACTTTCTCCTGAATGTATTCCTGTGGCGTTTGTCCGGTTTCTTTCTTGAACATGTCACCGAAGTAGTTGGGTGAAAGGCAGAGCTTGCCGGCGCAATATTTCACCGTGGGTAATCCATCTTCTTCGGCATGTGCTCCTTCGAAATATTCATCGAGCAGACGTTCAAAACGCACCAGTACGTCACGGTTTGCTTTGGTGCGGGTAGCGAACTGGCGCTCATAGAAACGCATACAATAGTTGAGGAGCAGTTCGATATGGTTTACGAGCAATGTTTTACTGTGTTTGTCCACGCCATGTTCCAGTTCCGTCCGGATGATCTTCAGAGAGGTAAGTACGATATTCCGTTCTTCTTCAGACAGATGCAGGGCTTCGTTTACTTCGTACGAAAAGAAGGTATATTTCCTGATCGTCTTTCCGAGCGAGGTCCCCCGCAGCAAGTCGGGATGGAAAAGAATGCCGTAAGAGTTTATTTGTATCTGATCGCCGCTTGGAATAATGTCGGCAGTTTGTCCGGGCGCAAAGCAAACGATGGTTCCCTCCTGGTAGTCGTACGTTTGCCTGCCGTATTTGATGTCACAGAGCTTCTCGATTTTCAGGTATAGCGCGTAAACGCCATAATTCCAACGGGTGTAGTCCACCCGCCGGGTAGCCTTGTTCAGATCGATGACGCTGACCAGTGGGTTAAGGGTTTCGAGCCCATATAAATTATTATACAGATCTACACTGTCCAGATTTATTATTTTATCCATATATGCAATTATTTAATTCAGACAAATATATAAGGTATATTAAATTGCCCGAAGTTTACCGCTACAAAGTTAGGAAGTAATTCGCCGGCTTCTATAACCTTTATTACTGATATTGCAGGCGGTTTATAACCCCGGTTACAGATGATACCCTCAAATCAGCAAACAGGCTGGGACAGAAGTGCAAAATCTGTAATCGAGGTCATATACGCATCGTATAATCTGTAATTTATCTACCGGCAGGCAGCATGGAAATGCCGAATTTTGCAACATCCCGGAAAGGGAATAAATAACAATAAAGATTTTGGTTATGAAACGATTCTGGTTCTTATCATTTTTACTGTCGACGGTGCTGTCCTTCCCGGCCTGCGGAGGAGACGAACCCGACAATCTTCTGACGCCTCCGGAACAACCCGGGAATCCGTCCGGCGGCGATAATCCCGATCCGGGAAAGAACGCGAAGTATCTTATCGTGTTTGCTTCGCGCAGTGGCAATACGGAGCGTGTAGCCCAGCAGATCCGGACAGTGCTGGACTGCGATATGCTGGAAGTGGAGCCGCAGACGGCATACGAGAGCGATTACGATGCGATGCTCGGCCGTACCCGCGCGGAACTGGCCGCGATACGGGAAGGGAATTATCCCGCCGTCAGGACTTCTGTGGAGAGCTTCGAGGGGTATGACCTAGTGTTTGTGGGGTATCCGGTCTGGCACGGTTCGATGGCTACGACGATGCAGGCGTTCCTGCACAATCATGCCTCAAAACTGACGGGCAAGCGTATTGCCCTGTTCGCCACGAGCGGGGGCAGCGGTATTTCCACATCGGTGAATGAGGCGAAGGCACTGTGTGCGGAAGCAGCCGTCGAAAGCAATACGCTGTTGCTGACGTCGCTCACGCAGGTGGAAAGCCGTGTGGCAGCGTGGCTCGGACAGTTGGGCGCAAGCCGTGAAGAAAATAGTAATAACGATAATAATACATCTATGAAAGTAAAAATGACGATTGGCGGCCGTACGATTACCGCCACAATGGAAGACCATGCAGCCGGGCGGGATTTCCTCGCGCGCCTGCCTTTGGAAGTGACTTTAGCGGATTTCAACAACACGACGGAGAAGATTTTTTACCCCTCGCCGGCATTGACCATTGAAGGCGTGACGCGCGGTTGCGCACCGGTTGCGGGCGACATCACGATTTATGTGCCCTGGGGCAATGTGGCTATTTTCTGCAAGAACTGGCCGCAGAGCCGTGACCTGGTCCGAATCGGGCATATCGACGGGGACGGCATCAGCGCACTGAGTGCTTACAGTAGTGAGGTGGTTGTGAAATTTGAAAGGAATTGACGACAAACACAGGAAACAAAAATCAGACTGCTGGTAATCGTGCTGTTCATTGGCCCGGCATGTGCCATGCAGGTCTGTGTCGTTAACAGCGGCTCTGCATAAGCTGCATAAAGTCATAGATCAAAAACAGGTAATCAGATGGATTCCCGCCTGCCGTCATTTGGGGCTGGGTGTTTTGCCGTGGAGTCCGCTTGCCGGAGGAGTGCTTGGCGGAATATTGCAGAAGGAGGTGCAAAGCGAACGTACTTCCGCCGTGAAGTCGCAGATGGAGGGCTTGCGTCCCCGTCTGGAAGCCTACGAGCAATTGTGCCGTGAAATAGGACGGGAACCAGCCGGGGTAGCTCTTGCGTGGCTGCTGCATAATCCGGGTGTGACGGCTCCCGTAATTGGTCCGCGAACGGTGAAACAACTGAAGGGTAATTTGCGGGCAGTCGGGGTCAAGTTACCGGATGAGGTCATCGCCCGGCTTGACGGGATATGGCCCGGCCCGGGCGGGGAAGCGCCGGAGGCTTATGCGAGGTAGGAAGGAGGCGGACAAGCGATTTTATAAATATAACCGATAAATTAAAAGCGATGTTAGGAAATTTCAATTATTCCAATCCTACGAAATTATATTTTGGTGAGGATGCTCAGAAAAACCGCAGTGGAGAGTTAAAGAATTATGGTACGAAAGTACTTCTGACTTATGGCGGTGGCTTCATCAAGGCAAACGGCATTTACGATGAAATGGCAGCCGCAAAACGGATAGCCGATCGGCGATTGGTTCAAGGGGCAATTCGACAAATTAAGGCTGAACATACCCCGTCCAATACAGCAGCAAAGGAGAGGTAGAGGAATGAAGCTATAGCTGTTTTATTTCATTGAAAGAGAATAAAAAAGTGCCGCTCATCGTTTCGCGTGAGCGGCACTTCCCGTCGGTTTTGTAACCGGAATTGGATCTACCATAACCCGGTTCCCACCGTTTTAGAACACTCCAACTCCAATAGCCCCCTTTTGGCATCGAGGCCACCGCCGTAGCCCGTGAGTTTATGATTACTGCCGATTACCCGGTGGCAGGGCACAAAGATAGAGATGGGATTGGTGGCATTTGCCGATGCGACTGCACGCACAGCCTTCGGGTTATAGATGCGGCGGGCCAGTTCGCCATAAGACAGGGTCGTTCCGTATGGTATTTTCATCAGTTCTTCCCATACAGTGCACTGAAATTCCGAGCCGGTAAAGACCACGGGAATGTCGAATGTCTTACGGCGTCCGGCAAAATATTCTTCGAGTTCCCCGATCGCCCGTTCGATGGTGCCGGAAGTTCCCTCTTCATACTTCGCATTCAGATGCCGCTGTATGCGGCGGTCTATCGTCGCGCGGCGTTTCTCCACCGCCCAGTCACAAATACATAGCTTATCGCCGTAAGAACCGACAAGCATCTCGCCCACGGGCGATTGATACCGTGTAATCTTTATAGTTTCCATATTGTTCCTTTTATTGTCGTAAAATTCTTTCATACATATTTTGCATGGTCTGTATCCGGCTTGTAAGGCTTCCTCAAGCGTGTCGTAAAACACGATGTTCTTTTCCAGAGGCTTTGCCGGACAATCCGGTGTGCAGACGATTTTCGTTGTTCTGACGGCAACGAAGAATTTGCCGCGATAATTCGCGTCTCTATTTCTTACCGCTTTTATCTTTTCTTCTGTTTTCATTGTACTTGTCGTTGGTCGGTGCATAATTTTTCATTCCCTCTATCGCGCCTCCGGCCACAGCCCAAAAGTAAAGGCTTGCAATGGAAGCATAAGGCGAGAACCGTTTTTTATATCGGTCGAACAGTTGCCTGTTTTTAAATAAGACACCTCAGCCTCATTATAGACAAAAATATTACAGTCGGTCATCAGCTTGCTTATTGCGGAAATATTTATTGGAGTCCGCCGGAGCCTCATTCCGGTTGGAATCATCGTATTCCCTTACGACAGACGCAACGGTGATCCGGTAACTTTCAAAAAGTCTTTCACGCCCTTCCGATTGGCTCATGCGGTGGTGAAGTTCATTGCGCCACTTTTTGACGGCTTCTTCGTTCTCCCATACATTCAGCGACAGCAGCTTGCCTTCTTCATTCAGGCTGCCGAACCGTTCGGAACGAATAAAACCCTTCGCATCCAAAAGCAACGGTTTTAATCGGGCGGCAAGTTCAAGATAACGCACCTTGCCCTCTGCCGTAGGCGTTACTTCAAAAAGAACGACCACTTTTTCGTTGCCGTTTTCTGTATTCTTTATCATTTGTCTCTATGTTTTTAGTTGTTTCCGTCCTATGGTTCTTCTACAATCTTTGCTGCCATTTTCCGGGCATTCTTCAAATCGCCTGCGATGATGTATCTCAATAACTTCTCGTGAGAAGTTTGTGAATTTACGAAGCAATCCGTACTGTCATAAATGCGATTGAATTCGGAAAGCAGATGAGCGGAAGCAGAACGGTAAATGTCTGCCAGTATCCGGTTG
>JAEXFF010000041.1 GCA_023400335.1 Bacteroidota bacterium | reverse complement strand
GGGCTGTAAATCAAGTTCATACAATTGCTTTGGAAAAAAAGGTAGAAGAAGAAAAAGAAGCATTACTTTCGTTTGCCATACTGGAAATACGACAGCTGGTAAATAGTCATTCCAAAGAAATAATTGTACCTTTTTATCCTGATATTCAATTAAATGGTATACAATATGTTGTACCTAAAATAGGAGATAAAAAGCAGCTATTGGAATTATCAGAAAGAAATGTTGCTTATTTTAAACTGGATAAAGATCGGCAAAGAGCAATAATAAAAGAAGATTCAAAGTTTAATCTGTTAAAAACAATAAAGGCAGAATTGAAATTACCTACAATTCCGCATCGAATGGAATGTTTTGATAATTCCAATACACAAGGGACTAATCCGGTTGCTTCCTGTGTCGTTTTTATTGATGGAAAACCTGCAAAGAGAGAATATAGAAAGTTTCACGTGAAAACAGTAACCGGGCCCGATGATTTCGCTTCCATGGAAGAAATTATTCTCAGAAGATATACAAGAATGATAGATGAGGGAAAAGAATTACCTGATCTAATAATTATTGACGGAGGGAAAGGGCAATTACATTCAGCAGTAAATAGTTTAAAAAAACTGGATTTATATGGGAAAATTCCGGTCATTGGATTAGCCAAACGAATGGAAGAAATATATTATCCGGGTGATAAAGATCCTTATTTATTGGCTAAAAATTCGGTAACTTTAAAAACATTGATGCATATTCGGGATGAAGCCCACCGTGTTGGAATTACTTTTCACCGGCAATTAAGGGAAAAACCTCTTACGAAAAGTGTATTAAATGACATAAAGGGAATAGGAATGAAAAGTGAAACACAATTAATGATACATTTTAAATCGGTTGAAAATATTAAAACTGCTAATTTAGATCAATTAATAGCAGCAGTCGGTTTAGCAAAAGCACGGATTGTTTACGAATATTTTCATCCGGATCAACAGTTTGAATAAAATTTCGAAATATATATAAATGCTATATTCCGGGGCAAATTTTCGGCAGAAGAGTCTGTCTGTTTTAAACATAAAAGTCTGCCTGAATCTTGTCAGGCAGACCACATGATAATATTTAACGAAGAATTAAGTTCTCTGTTCCGTTAGAAAGCCATAAATTAATTAATTCTCTTAAATTCCCGTATTCAGCAGAAGAAGGTTTATAAATCCCTTTAGTTAATGCGAGATGCTTTCTTATGAATAGGGTTTGATCTTTTTGCTGTAAAGATATATCAACCGAACCTGCTGTATTTTTTAGGTGAATCTCCGTATTTTTATTTTTTAAAGCTTTATTTACAGGAAGTTGAATAGTATATTCGTAGTTTTCTTGTAACAAATAAGGTATTTCCATTTTTGTTTTTCTACTGGTATTGAGGGCATTTAATTGCCAGGAAGCAATACCTGCAGAAAGGACCGGCAAATGATAAACAAAGTAATCATTTGCTTTTTGAAGGTTTTTTTCAGCTGAAATTTTTATTTCGGTTTGATCCGGATTTGAATGAATTATTTCGGAAGAAGTAAGGGTTCCGAAGTTACGCGTAAGAGCCGATTTATAATTGTTAAAAAAAACAGGCATTAAATCGTTCATCGTATTTCCTGAAGTATTGATCGTTGCTGTTAAATAAGCTGAATCCCCGGTAAAATGAATATGTGTATTACAATTCAATATCATTTCTGCAGGAGTAACAGAAGGAATCGGTTCAATACGGGCTTGGCTAATGAGCCATAAATCTTTATACTGAGCAATTTTCTCAAAAGAAGCAGCTATTGGCAAAACCGGAGACAAATAATAGCTTTGATGATCGGCATCCACTTTTACAAAAAAATCTTGTATCGGTTTTAAACCTTTCATTGTATTTTTCAGGGTTTCCGGATAAACAATTACAAAAGCCGGTTTAAGTCCAACACTTTTAAGCATGGAAATAAGCAAATCTGCTTTTTCAATTTTTGTTCCGTAAGCACTTTCCAGTACTTGCAGAGGGTTGCGGGAAACAAAATCTATATCTTCTAAACTGAGTCCAATGGATGAAATATTTTTAGTAATATAATTATATATAGCGATTACTTTTTCTTTTTCCGTAGTCGTATTTTGAACGAGTTGTTGAGTAAATTTTTGGATTTCTGTATCTACCGGGGCAGACAAATATTTCTGAAAAAAGTTAAGAGCTTGCTCAGTCGAAGTATAAGTACAGGCCGTCAGTCGAGGTACATCATAGAGATTGACAGATTGATACGGTTCATTGACTGCGGCAGGAATATTTTTGAATTTCCAGCGATAGCTTTTCATTCCGTCCTTTATACTGATTTCGGGTTTTATTTTACTGGCTGTCAGCCTATAGCTAAATTCCTGATTCTCCGGAATATTGACGATAACGATATATTCCTTTACGGGACTAAGTTCTTGTAAAACTTCATCTATGTCCAGTCTATTTAGAGACGAGCGTTTACTCTTTAGAGTATAATCCAAATATTCGGTTGCTCCAATTTCCAGACCCGTATGCGTAATGACCATTTCTTTTATTTGGTTAAATGCAGGTGCATCTGCTGCAGCTGAAGGTAAAACTTCATTAAAGGCATTTTGAGGCGCCTTAATCGTTGTTCCGTCTGCTTGGACGGTATAACAATCATTGATTTTTAATTGTTGAAAATCCGGATTGTATACAATAAAGGTTTCTCCGTAAAGATTATTAAAAGCTTTATGTGTATGTAATTTTAAAATTTTATTATAATGAAATTCTAATTCTCCGCCGGGCTTATAGGTATATTCTTTCACCAGTTTAATAAATTCTGCCTCTGACTGTGCATATCCATTATTTAGGAAATAAAGTGTGCTGATGAGTAAAAATAAGATATATCTGATCTGTTTCATTTTTTTTCTATTTACTTATGATCATTAATTCATTCTGTTGAAACATGCATTTATTTATTTTTTTCTAGAACGATAGCTTCTGTTCCGTAAGATTTATGCATATTAACTGCCGTTCTGAAGTCATTCCAATCTTCTGCTTCGTATACTCTTTTTTTCAACGCTAATTTTTGATTTAAGAGGAGACGATTATTTTCCTGTTTTAATGATCCAGTAAAATCAGCTACCTTACTACTGTATTCGTCAGCTCTGTTTTCCCCAAGCATATGGTAACCGGAAGGAAGCTGTATGGTTTCTTTCAGTAAAACCAGTCGTGAACAAGCATCTTTAAACCCGTATTCTCTCTCTGCTATGTCGGTATTGATACGCAGATAGGAACGGACTCTATTATATAAATTGTTCATAACTAGAGGTTTGAATATTAAGACACCTTCGCCGCTTAGGGCATAGTTGGGAATACTGAATTTCATTTCTATTTTAATAGGAGCAGCAGTATAGTTTTTAGGATCTTTGCCGTAATCAACACTTATTAAGTGTGCCCGGGGAGAGATTGCTAATAATTCTTTTTCTAAAGCGTTTTTCCAGTCGTTCATAAACCCGGTGGTAAAAGTACGTCTGATATTCCCGTCGGATTGTCCTTCTGCTTCAACAATAAATTTACCGTTCAACGTCCCATCCGGACTAAGATTCGTTTGTGCATTTATTTTGAAATAGTGATTTTCAGGAGCAGATACAGGAGTCAAAAGAAGATCAGAACCTTCAGGGATACCGGGGAGATAATTTTGTTGTTGTTCAGCACTGGACCATAGCTCGCGGAGGAAAGGTACCCAGGTAGGATCCAAAGGCATATAATTTCCATCGGATAATTTTACAACAGCTACACTGTGATTAAAATGATCCGCAGGGATGGATTCAACCCTTGAACCCGCCATCGTCATTGCAGGATAAGCTTTAAAACCTGCCATCCGAAGCATGGAAATCAGAAGAGCAGCTTTATCTTTGCAAACTCCGCAACGATCTGTAAAATTCATTTGGGTATTGTGTAACGTATAGCCTTCTCCCTCTCCCATAGAGATACCGGAATACCGCATATTATCGGCTACCCAATGGGTTAATACGGAAATCTTTTCCATTTCCGTTTTGCACCCTTTAATCAGTTCGTTTACTTTTTTTTGGGCTTCAGGGGTAGGTTCAAAGCTCCCATAATCTTCATTGACCTGGTAAAACCATTTGGATTTCGCTTCCCAATCAGGAGTGGTAGACATCATCAACTTGGGAGCAACGTCAAATAAATCCACCATATTGGGTTCTTTTTCAAAGGGTTTCATATTATGCATGCTAAAAGTATAGACTTTTTTATTCCCTTCAAAACGTAAGGAAGAGGCACATTCACCCTGGTAAAATTGGTATTGCATGTCTTTCTCTTTGGGAATAGATACTTTATAAATTTTAGTTATTGTCGGATCATTACTCCAGAAAGGGACAATGTCATAAAATTGTCCGCGCATGGGAGGGACAAAACGATCCTCGTTTTCGTCGGAAGCGAGTAGTGCATAAGTAAAACCTTTTTTATCAATTTTATAATCGACAATATCTCCTGGTTCCAGGCGTCCCAGTTCCAGCATAATTTGGCGGGCTCCCCAATAGATAGCCCGAGCGGGAGCTGTATAATCGCAAGCTTTTTTTACATCTATTTCTTTCGTACTCCCATCGGTTTTGTGGATTTTTACACTTTCAAATTTTGCAAAAGCGGTAAGAGGATCGTAATCGTATTTAATAATTCTGTATTTTAAAGCTCCTGAAGGATTCTGTATTTTTACAATCCGGTGAATAGTAAAAGAACCGGATCCTTGTTCGGAAACATTTACTCCTGTGCTATCCAGTAAATTGACAACGTCATATTTGGTTAGATCTGGCTGGTCGTCAGCAAATTTTAAAAGTTTTTTCCATTCCTGACCTTGTGTTTGAGCGATCAGGAAGAAGGAAATTAAAAGTAGAAAAAAACGATACATATAATTTTATTTTTAGGATGATTATTATTCTAAAATTAAAAGGAAACCTTTCCCTTTTTCTATTTTTATCGGTTGCAAAGGGTCAAATTCATTCGCTTCCTGGTATAATGGAATTTCAGGAGCATATAATCTTGCTTTTTCAGGAGAAAGACCTAATTTTTCCCAATCGATTTCCAGACTTACGGAACTATCCTTTTCTGCCCAGCTGGCGATAGCAATCATAATTTTATTTTTCTGGATATAACACGTTGTCAGGATATCTTTCCGGTTTGTTTGGACCGGATTATGAGAAGACCAATAACCAATCATCCGACTGCCTTTAATTCCAAATTCATCCCAGGCTTTCCATAAGTATTGGGCAACTTCACATCCTTCCCAATGGAGTCGGGAGGTCATCCCATAAATCATTCCTCTCCAGGGATTTCCACAGTCCTGAAGCATTTCGCCCATCATACCGTAAGGGATTCCTGAAACTTCTGTCAACCAGTAATCAGGTCCGGCATTATAATCAAAATATTCCCCTAACCATAAACGGTCCAAATAAGGCATGTGTTCCATATAAAGGCATGCGCTATTGATATAACCGTCTTTTGCGTTAAATTGATTAGCAGAATGAAGATCTATACGAGGTGCAGCACATCCTGCATCCAACACTTTCCGGATACGTTTCATCGTAGTACGGTCAAATGCCAAGTCATCAATATACAGTCCGTCTATTCCGACATTTTGAACCAGCCAGTTCAGACCTTCAACATAAAAATTATGCCAGCGGGAAACTCCTGAATTGACAATGGCTGCATCGGTGTATTTTTCGACAAACCAGGCAGCTATATAGTCTTCCTCCAGATGTTCCTGTAACCAGGAAAAGCCGTTTCCTTTTCCAGCAGAAAAAATCTCGTGTCCCAAAGAACGAAGTGCCCATAATTCCGGAGCCCGGTTTGCCAGTTCCCGTACAGTATAATAAATTTTTACTTTGCATCCCTTGGTGTGAGCTTCATCTATATATGCTTTCATAAAATCCGGCCGGAAAAAAGGATAGTTAATATGCGGGTTAATCGGTGTTCCATGATGGATATTTATGGTATTTGCGCCTTGGGCAATAACGCTGTCAACAGGCTCATAGCTGTGTAAATAACGATCTGTCCATTGTTTTTCGGTATCTATTGGTTTAAAAGGGGTTACAGAGGTTTTAAAAATAAATGTCAGTTCTTCTCCCGCTTTTATGCTTCTGGACCCGCTATACGTTTTGATAAGCATCTCTTTCCCTTTCCGGTTAAATTTTATACCGCCTTTTCCTTTATTATTCCAACATTCGGGAATAACTAAAGGCTTGGAATGGTAAAAATTAGTGTTGAGCGGACGGATATAATTTTCATCCCTGAACACACAATGCAAGCCTGCATTGACTGTTCCCATCCAAAATCCTTCTTGGTTTTTCTGAATATCCCATTTCCAGCTGTATTCTTTGGGAAGACGGGAACCTTTTTCTCCCATTCCTAACCAATAAGTCGCCACTGAACCATTCATCGGTATCTCCAGACGCATATCATTTACAACTGTATTGGTAAGAGCTTTTACTTTAATTTTATATTCTATAAATCCGTCAAATTCCATAAAAGCTTCACAGTAGATATCAAAATTTCCGGCTGTATTAAATGATTCCCAGCTGATCCTTCCTTTCCCTTTTTTGGTGAATTGGAAAGATTTATTTTTCCAAGGCAGGCTTTTTCTATTTTGTTCAATAATAAAACGGAAAGGAGCATTTAAGATTTCTACGGGGTCTTCCCCTATTTCCGTCACTTCATCCGTAAAGAAACTTTGTATGGAAGCAGGAAAGCCGAAAGTATTTAAAGTAACTGAACGTCCCAGACAATTTATCGTATGATCCGAAAGGGAAAGAGGAATAAACGGTTTTACTATATTATCATTGAAAGCGATGTCTGAATTTAACCAGCGCAGACGGGACAAGCGGTAAATATCACTGTCTCCTTTATCTGTTAATATTCTGTCGCTGACTAAAATATGTAAGTTCAATTTCTGAGTTTCTGCATTATCTCCAGAAATGGTGATTTCTCCTGTATATAATCCTGCATGAATTCCATTAGGCATTTGAATCCCTACCCATAAAGGTCTTACCTGATTTTGAGGAATCTGATAATCAATTTGCATGGGACGTTGTAACCAGTCTTTGCCTTCGGTGTTAAAACAGGTAAAAGCAGTAGCCGGAATGGTATTTTGAGCTCCGGTTAAATCACTGAATTTTACTTTTATATTTTTTATATCTTGCTGAACGGCCCATAATCCGATTTGAAATACAAAATATTCGTTTTGGTCGGCTTCTGCAAAGAAAAGATTACCCGCTCCTTTTGTGGTCCAACGATAGGGTATATCATGGAACATTTTTATGGGATGCATACGGTCCTCAGCAAAGATGAGGTATTTTTTATCCGGATTATTTTGAATCAGCTTTTCTTTTTCTTTGGCTGTTGCTATAATTTCCATTGGATAGAAATTATTAAACGAGCCTCTGGATTGAAATTGAACCAGATTTGCTTCTATGGCTGTTGTTTCCTGGATCTTTGCCATTGTTACCCAATTTGAATCCGGAATCGTTTGTTCCCGGGTATAAAAGACTTTTGGATAAGGGCCGCCGGAAGAATGATAAGGTAAATAATAAATATAGTAATTTCCGGGTACAGTTTGAGGTTGAAAAAATATAATGCCAAATTCCCGGTTGATTTCTTTTCTGTAGAAATTTACAACTTGTTTTCCTGTTTGGGCATCGACAATAATCAATCCTTTTTGGTCAGGTTGATGATCTCTTCTCCTCCAGGGAAGATAAATTTTAGCAATGTCAGCAGAAGCATTTACACGTACTACAGCTCTATGATTTCCCAAGGTATCAGCTTCCCAGAAAGCTGTGCCGTATAATGACTCGTCTGGCCGGATATCTTGAGCTATGACAGGCAAACTAAAACATACAATCAAAAAAAGGAAAAACTTTTTCATATATGAGGGATTAAATTTTTATAGCCCACGAATTTGGGAATTCATTAGCACAAAAACAAACACAAATAAATATATTTTAATAAAAAAGGGAATCTTAAAAACTATTTTTTCTTTCAGCAACACTTTATATCTGATTCCTATTTTCAGAGAATCGCCTCAGTCAATACATCTCCGGTTCTGACTACCGAACCTGAAGCTTGGATCCTTTATATACAAATATAAAACCACTTCCCAGGGAAATATTCATTGGTTGTCTGAAAAGTGGCTTTTACGACATTTATTTTAAAATGCCAATAGGGTTTTACTTTTTTAGCAAATTTTCGTATTCTATCGGATTTTCCAAAATTTCAATTGCTTTTTTTACTTCCTTATCGTGCAATACTTTATATTCAATGATTCCTCCTAAATAATAATAACGTTGCATAAATTGTTCTGCCAGGAAAGAAGATATCTCATTCTTGAATGCTTCCATATCACGGTCGATAGAATGTGTAAAGTCTTTTTGAAGGCTATCCAATTGATTTTTAGCAATATCGTAGTATTTTTCAGCTTTTGCTATTTTAATCAGTTTTTCTAATGTGCGTTGAGATTCCGTTTCATAAGAGAAATTTCTTTCTTTTAAATAGTTCTTAAATTGAGAATAAATATCGTCAGTAATGACAAAATCCTGAATAGAAGGAATTTCCGGATTTTTAAGTGCATAAGAATTTACAAAATCGAAACATAAATCTCTGAGGACCAATTCTTGAGTAATACGAGCAAAATTTTCAGCTTCCATCTGAATATCCGGACTGATACCTCCTCCGTCATATACCGTACGTCCTCCTTTTGTTGTGTAAGCTGTAATCAAAGAATCGGGTACTTTACCGACGCTTCCGTCCGGATTTCTGTGGGAATAGTCCAAAGCCTGTATACAGCGTCCGCTTGGAATATAATATTTAGCAGTTGTAATTTTTACTTTTGTGTTATAAGCTAAATCCCTTACATTTTGTACTAAACCTTTCCCGAAAGAACGTTCTCCGATCAATACTCCCCGGTCATAATCCTGAAAAGCCCCGGAAACAATTTCTGCTGCAGAGGCGGTGCCCCGGTCGATTAATACGGCAAGAGGCATATCCGGTACAATCGGATTTTTGTTGGCTATATATTCTTTGTCCCATTGTTTTACTTTTCCTTTCGTCTCGAGTATTTTAGAACCTCTGGGAAGAAAGAAATTGCTGATTTCTACCGCTTGGTCCAAAAGTCCTCCTGAATTTCCTCTTAAATCAAAAACAAGGGATTTTGCTCCCCGGTTTTTGAGATCAATGATCGCTTTGCGTACGTCTGCTGCAGCTTTATCTGTAAAACTGTTTAGATAAATATAACCGATACTGTCTGTGATCAATCCATAATAGGGGACACTCGGCAATTGTATTTTTTCGCGTATGGCTTTTTTCTCCAATGGTTTTTCAAAGCCTTCTCTTTTAACTTTAATCAGAATTTCTTTTCCCGGCTGGCCTTTCAGTAATTCACTCACTTCCTGAGTATTTTTACCTTTTACGGATTTCCCATCTATTGACACAATGATATCTCCGGGCAGAAGTCCAGCTTTGTCTGCGGGTGAATTCTTATAGGGTTCGCGGATGATTATTTCATCTCCTTTTTTACTGATTACAGAACCAATGCCTGCGTATTCTCCTGTAGTCATCAATTTGACATCCTCAGTCTGAGATTCAGGATAATAGACAGTATAGGGATCCAACGAATTGAGCATGGCATTGATACTTTCAGTAACTAACTTTTCAGGTTCGGTATCATCTACATAAAGCATATTAATATCCCGGAACAACGTTGCATAAATATTAAGTTGTTTACTGATTTCAAAATTGCGGTCATCACTTTTAAGTGCAACAATTCCCAGCCCGATAGTGATTATCCCGAAAATGATAATTAGGAATTTTCTCGTTTTCATTACTAATAAGTTACAATTGTAAATTCTCCTTTAATTAAGCGAAAGTACACTTTTCTCAGGAAAGTTGAAAATTATTACCCATTATAATCAATGTCTTTTACTGTTTTAAAGAAGTTTTTTTCACTTTTCACGATTGGAATTCAGGGGACAGGATCATAGCCGCTACCCCCCCAGGGATGGCAGGAAAGAATTCGTTTCACTGTCAGCCATAATCCTTTCAGCGGTCCGTGTTTCCGGAGCGCTTCGATTGCATATTGTGAACAAGTCGGAGTGTATCGGCAAGTGGGAGGTTTTAAAGGAGAAATACAATATTGATAGAAACGAATAGGTAGTAAAAGCATAAAAATAATACTACGTCTGAAGCAGACGCTGAAAGAAAAATAGAAACGGGATATTTTACATTTTTTCAGGAACACGGTAGAAATGTGTAATAATTTTTTGTATTGCTGTTTGCATGGCTTTTTCAATCCTATTATAATCCAGTACGGTGTGATCCATATAAATAAACAGAATATCCAATGTTCCGGAGTCTTGGCTATAGCGATAAAGTTCTTGTTTGTGACAACGATATGTTTCCCGTGTCAAGCGCTTGATCCGGTTCCTTTTAACAGCTCGTTTAAACTTTTTTTTACTGACGCTGATAGCAATCCTTGCCGGAAATTCTCCTTGTACAGAAGATTTTTTGACAAGAACCCGGAAGGGAAATTTTACAAAACTAAAATCTGAATGGAGTAATTCTTCAAATAGAATTTTATTGCAGAGGTGTTCAGATTTACAAAATGTATTCATACTATGGAAGAGGCTGTCCCTGCGGACGGCCTCTTTTAATTTAATAAGAAAAATTTCAATATCCGGTTCGCGTAAAAGTTTTCTAAAGACTTTTCATTTAATCTTATTGTCTTTATTATACTTCTTGATGAATTCCTCTATGGCCATTGTCATGGAGGGACATTTGGAAGTCGGAGCCTGTATATCCAGACGCAATCCGGCTTCTTCTACTGCTTCAGCTGTAGCGGGTCCGAATGCTGCGATAATAGTTGTATCCTGTACAAAATCCGGAAAATTTTGAAAGAGAGATTTAATTCCGGAAGGTGTATAAAATGCAATGATATCATATTCTTTCAGATTTTTGATATCGCTTAAATCGCTGGCAACCGTCTTATATAAAATGGCTTTTGTATATTTCAAACGCAATTTATCCAGAAGGCCGGGAATATTTTCTTTATGGATATCTGAAAGAGGTACCAAAAAATTTTCTGTTTTATGTTTTAACAGAATCTTGGTCATATCATCAACTTTCTTATCTCCATAAAAGATCTTTCTTTTCCGGTAAACAATATATTTTTGTAAATAGAAGGCTGTTGCTTCGGATATACAAAAATATTTCATTGTGTCGGGTACTGTGATCCTTAATTCTCCACAAATTCTGAAAAAATGATCAATAGCAGTGCGACTAGTAAAAATAATAGCAGTATGATCCAGAATGTTGACTTTCTCCTGTCTGAACTCTTTAACCGTAACTCCTTCTACTTTTATAAAAGGCCTGAATTCTAATTTCAGATTGTATTTTTCTGCTAAATCAAAATAAGGAGATTTTTCTGTTGCCGGCTTAGGTTGTGAAACAAGTACCTTTTTGATCTTCAACTTTGTAAGTTTTAAATATTAATACTCACTTATTATAATGCCACATACTTATATAGCATAAGTATAGGTATTACTTCGAGGGCACAAAGG
>JAEXFF010000363.1 GCA_023400335.1 Bacteroidota bacterium | reverse complement strand
ATATCCGCCTGTATTCTATTATTTACACCGCTATAGAAGAGATAAAAGCAGCCATGGAAGGTATGTTATCTCCGGAAATTAAAGAAGAAATCGTAGCTACGGTGGAAGTACTGGAAACATTCAAAATTTCGAAAGTCGGTACCATTGCGGGCTGTGTCGTCCGGGAAGGCAAGATTTCCCGTTCTTCTAAAATACGGGTAATCCGGGATGGAATTGTTGTCTATTCCGGCGAATTAGGTTCTCTAAAACGCTTTAAAGACGACGTAAAAGAAGTCTCCAAAGGTTTTGAATGCGGCCTGAATATTGCGAATTACAACGACCTCCGGATCGGTGATATGGTTGAAGCTTATGAAGAAGTAGAAGTGAAGAAAACACTTTAAATTTTATAGAAAAGTTAAAAAGCAGCGTCCGGGAAAACTGTTATTGGAGTCAGGAACCGATGCTTCCCAAGAGAAGCCGGGTTACAAAATACCTTTATTCCATGCCGTTTTTCCGGACGCTCGTTTTTTGTCCGTATTTATCCACTCAGCGCCCTTCACAAAGTTTTTCTCCCGAACTTTTTCCTTCCGATCCCGTTACAAAAACAAAAAAAGATGATACTATTCAAATTCATTTCTCTGTTTTTTGTTATTTCCGGTATCATTATAGCCCTTATTATTTATCTTGACATCCGGAAGCACAGGCAACCGATGAAAATCATGGAAGCCGTATGGCCTCTCTCCGGGCTTTGGGGAAGCTGGCTGACACTTTGGGCTTATTATCGTTTAGGCAGGACTCAAACTGTAATGCAGATGAACGGTCCGATGAAAAGTAACAAGCATACAGATAGTCAAGCCGGAACAACTCCGATGCAGATGCCGGATCATTCACATCCGGACTGGCAACAGGTTACGCTTTCTACTCTCCATTGCGGAGCCGGTTGTACACTGGCTGATCTTGTCGGAGAAGGATTCACTTTTTTTATCCCTATTTTTATAGGAGGAAGTACGCTGGCCGGGCAATGGGTACTCGATTATATACTCGCTCTTTTCTTCGGCATATTTTTCCAATATGCTGCTATCCGTTCCATGGAACCTCTCTCTGTAAAACAAACCATACAAAAAGCCCTAAAAGCTGATTTTCTTTCTTTGACCGCCTGGCAAGCCGGAATGTACGGCTGGATGGCAATCGTCATGTTCGGCATTTTTTCAGCCGCTCCTTTTCAGAAAACTACTTTTGAATACTGGTTTATGATGCAAATTGCCATGTGCACCGGTTTTCTGACCTCCTTTCCGGTAAACCGGTTCCTCATCAGAAAAGGCATTAAGCACGGTATGTAAGCTTATATTTTCCCTTTATCTACAGTTTGTTTTCTTGTCAACCGTTTTACTATACTGATTTTTTTCGTACTTTCGTTTCCTGATTTATAAACCATAAAACTTATTCGAATTATGAAAATTGCTGTTATTGCCCACGATGGGAAAAAAGCAGAAATGGTCGCTTTCCTGAACAGGCATATGGATTTTCTGAAATCTGTAGGAACGGAAATCGTAGCCACCGGAACAACCGGTAAGCACGCCCAGGACGCAGGTTTAGAAGTAGAAAGGCTATTATCCGGCCCTCTGGGAGGAGACGCGCAGATTGCTGCCCTGGTAGCAGAGCACAAAGTACAGATGGTAATCTTTTTCCGTGATCCCCTGGGAAAACACCCGCACGAACCGGATGTACAAATGCTAATGCGGGTTTGCGATGTACACAACATCCCCATAGCAACCAACCCCGCTACTGCCGAAATGATGATTCAGGGTTTTTTAGACTGTCATTCACCCCAGTAAAATGGCAAACTGTTACAAAGCCTTCAGGCTCTGTAACATTGATTTCAAATGGAAACCTTTGCATATATTCCAGGATTAGTTATATTTGCATATTCTTTGGAAGACATGAGGAAAAAATTAACCAACATATTACCCCTTTATCTGGCTTGCTCCATTCTGCTGGTATTCGTTGTTTTTCCTCACCACCATCACGATAATTTTATCTGTTTCAGCACACAGCATTGTAATATTTCAGCACATACGGAAGAGAGAAGCTCTTCCGTTCCGCATACCCATAATGCAGGTTGCGTCACACAATTATTACAAACACAACCGACAGAATCTTCCCGCCAGCAAATGGACGAAGGGAACAGTCTGCCTTCTTTCCATATTTGGGGAATTATAGCTGAAAATATTTATCTGAGTATTTTTAAAACAGAAGTCTGTCCTTTTCCGGAAGCTCCCGACGAAGTCCTGCCTCTGCTCTTTTTTACTTCCTCAAAAACCAGCCGGGCCCCTCCCGTTTGTTAAGTAAATCCTGATCCGGCCTTGGCCGAATCTCCGTCCGTCCGAATACAGGCGGAAGGATGTTTATTACCGATCTATTTACTTAACATTATTGAATATGAGAACAATTTTATTTTTCCTTATTTCCTTATCCTTATTTTTATACGGCTGTAAGAACCATACCCCCCATTCCGCAAAAGATCACCGGCAAGAAAGTGCAGAAGAGCACGCACGCCACGATCATGAAGCGGAAGATCACGACCATGAAGCAGAAGGGGAAGAACACAATCACGACCACAACCTTTCGGACAAGGACAAGCATGCGGACGAAATCATTTTCACAAAAGCCCAGGCTGCAAAAACGGAATTTGAAGTGAAAGAAATACAACCGGCCACCTTTCACGGCGTAATCAAAACCAGCGGCCAAATCCTGCCGGCCCCGGGAGATGAATCCGTAATCGTAGCCACAGCAAACGGTATTGTTACATACAATCGCAAAATCACAGAAGGAACCGCTGTAAATAAAAATCAAACCCTTTTCCACATTTCTTCCAAACATTTGGGAGAAGGAGATTATTATTCGAAGGTAAAAGCCAACTATGAAAAAGCAAAATCCGAATACGAACGGGCCCAGTCTTTAGTAAAAGACAAAATTATATCCCAACGGGAATATGAAGCAAGTCGCCTGGATTACGAAAATGCAAAAATTGCTTTCGAAGCCATTTCCGATAAACAAACGGTCAATGGTATAGGAGTTACCTCTCCTCTAAACGGACATTTGAAAAATATTCTGGTGAAAGAAGGAGAGTATATCACTATAGGACAACCCCTTGCCACCGTATCCCAAAATAAAAAACTGATTTTAAAAGCTGAAGTATCCGAAAAATACTACAACAGGTTAAACAGCATCCGGAGTGCTAATTTTAAAACGCCTTACGATAACAAAGTATATGTTTTATCCGATTTAAACGGGAAATTACTTTCCATCGGTAAAGCTTCTGCCAATGATGCCTTCCATATCCCCGTCAGCTTTGAATTTGATAACAAAGGAGAAGTCATTCCCGGTTCGTTCGCCGAAATCTACCTCATTTCGGCTCCCATAGAGGATGCAATTACCCTACCGCTTTCCGCCCTGACCAATGAAATGGGTTTGTTTTACGTCTACGTGCAACTGGACGAAGAAGGCTATCGCAAGCAGGAAGTCAGTTTGGGAATGAACGATGGGAAACAAGTGCAGGTTTTAAAAGGCCTGCATCCGGGAGAAAGAGTAGTGACCAAAGGAGCTTATCAGGTAAAGATGGCATCCGCTTCCGGAACGATTCCCCACGGCCACAGTCATGAACATTAACGGAGAAAAACCCTTTTTAAAGCGGAAAACCGATCTCATTTTTATACCTATACTTTTTATCGAATGAATTATGCTGAATAAAATCATACAATATTCTTTACACAACCGGCTACTGATTATTATCGCAGCCGTAACGCTTCTTCTCTGGGGGAGCTATACCGCTTCCCGTATGGAAGTAGACGTATTTCCGGATTTGAATGCCCCCACAGTAGTAGTTATGACAGAAGCCCAGGGAATGGCACCAGAAGAAGTCGAACGTCTGGTAACTTTCCCGGTAGAAACAGCTGTAAACGGAGCTACGGACGTCCGCCGTGTCCGCTCCTCCTCTACCACAGGGTTCTCGGTAGTATGGGTGGAATTTGACTGGGGTACAAATATCTATACGGCCCGGCAAATTGTATCCGAAAAATTAGCTACCCTGGGAGACGCCCTGCCTTCCAATGTCGGCCAACCCACCCTGGGCCCCCAATCTTCCATTCTGGGAGAGATGATGATTATCGGTCTGACAGCCGATTCCACCTCTCTTCAGGACTTGCGGACCATTGCGGACTGGACCATCCGTCCCCGCCTCCTTTCCACAGGAGGAGTTGCTCAGGTGGCAGTAATCGGAGGAGATATCAAAGAATATCAAATTTTGCTTGATCCTGCCCGTATGAAACACTACAACATCGCCCTGGATGAAATCCTGCCTGTGCTTGAAAATATGAACCAGAATTCGACAGGAGGCATCCTATACGAATATGGAAACGAATACATTATTCAGGGGATACTGGCCACAACTCATCTGGAAGAATTGGGCAAAGCCGTTGTCAAAACGGTCAACGATGTACCCATTCTCATTTCAGACATAGCTACCGTACAAATCGGTGCTAAAACGCCGAAACTGGGAGTAGCTTCTGAAAAAGGGAAGCCTGCCGTATTGGTAACCGTCACGAAACAACCTTCTACCAATACCCTGGAATTGACCGATAAATTAGACCTATCTTTACAGGAACTGCAAAAGACACTACCTGCAGATGTACATATTTCTACCGACATTTTCCGTCAATCCCGTTTTATCAGCAGTTCCATCGATAATATACAAAAAGCCTTATTTGAAGGAGCCATATTCGTCATTATCGTCCTGTTCTTTTTCCTGATGAACTTCCGGACAACCATTATCTCGCTGGTGGCCCTCCCCCTATCTTTACTGGTCGCCATACTCGTATTGCACGCTCTGGGACTAACCATTAACACAATGAGCCTGGGGGGACTGGCTATTGCCATCGGATCGCTTGTAGACGATGCCATCGTGGATGTAGAAAACGTCTATAAACGGCTACGGGAAAACCACCTACTTCCCGCGGAACAACGGAAGGCAACACTGGAAGTTGTTTTCGAAGCTTCCAAAGAAGTACGGATGCCGATACTCAATTCGACTCTCATTATCATTGCTTGTTTCTTACCGCTCTTCTTCCTTTCAGGCATGGAAGGACGTATGCTAATCCCACTGGGTATTGCTTTTATCGTAGCTCTTTTTGCCTCCACAATCGTTGCTTTAACCCTGACTCCGGTAATGAGCAGCTATATGCTGACCACCAAAAAAGCGTTGAAAAAAAGCGAAAAGGAACCTTATGTATCCCGTATACTCAAAAAAGGGTACAAAAGTGCCTTATCCAAAGCACTAACCCACAAAAAAACGATTCTGGGAATTACAGGGGGCTTATTTATTTTTTCACTGATCGTTATGTTGGGCCTGGGGCGGAGCTTCTTACCGCCGTTCAACGAAGGTTCTCTCACGATCAATATCAGTACAATGCCGGGCATCTCACTGGAAGAATCAGACCGCATGGGAGCAATAACTGAAAAAATATTGATGGATATCCCGGAAATTCAGACTGTTGCCCGGAAAACAGGAAGAGCCGAACTGGATGAACATGCTTTAGGAG
>JAEXFF010000375.1 GCA_023400335.1 Bacteroidota bacterium | reverse complement strand
TTTATAACCTTGTGCTGGGCTATCATAAAATTTCAGGACAGGGGTGAGGTCATTTTATTGGGAATGTTATGGTATGCCGGAATTCTGGTAAAACATTTATCCGATCGTATTCATAAATATAATATTAATATTGATTTGATAGAAGGAAATTTCAGGAGTATTCGGAAGGGATTTTACCGTATGGCGACTAAAGTTCCCTGGATCGGATACCGGAAACAACCGTTTAAAGCTTTAAATGCGGTATCTTTGGATATTCATACAGGGATGTTTGGGTTATTGGGCCCGAATGGGGCAGGAAAAACGACATTAATGCGTATTATTTGCGGTATTTTTGAACAAAGTTACGGAAAGATTTTTATCAATGGTATTGATACACAGTTAAAGCGGGAAGAATTACAGGGATTGATCGGTTATTTGCCTCAGGAATTCGGAACATATGAGAACTTAACTTCCTGGCAATTTTTGGAATACCAGGCCCTTTTAAAAGGAATTTATGATAAAAATGTCCGGCAAAAGCGTATTCAGGAAGTATTGGAAGCTGTACATATGTATGAAAACAGGGATAAGAAAATTGCCGGTTTCTCCGGAGGGATGAAGCAAAGGATCGGTATAGCTCAGACATTGCTCCACTTGCCCCGGATTTTGGTTGTGGATGAACCTACTGCCGGACTGGATCCCAGAGAAAGAATACGCTTCCGGAATTTATTGGTAGAGTTATCCAGAAACCGGATTGTGATATTTTCTACTCATATTATTGAGGATATCGCCAGTTCCTGTAATCAGGTGGGAGTGATTAATAAAGGATCCTTAAAATATTGCGGAACCCCTTCGGAAATGTTGCAAATTGCAAAAGATGTAACCTGGGTATTTGAAATTTCTACAGAGGAATTCGCTCAATTGCCGTCGGATTTATTGATTGTACACCATATTCGTCTGGGAGGGAATATCCGGGTCAGATGTCTTTCTGAGACGCAGCCTGTTCCGAATGCTGTACATACAAATCCGGTTCTGGAGGATTCATATTTATGGCTGTTGAGAGGGGTAAAATTAGCTAATCATGAGGAGATCATCACACAATGAGGAAATATTCAGAAAGGTAATCTGTTATTTAGAAAAAGATGGAGAAAAATTTGGGGAATAATCTGGTCCGTTTAACCTATTATAATGTCAAAATTATTTTTGGAAATAAATTTGTGTATTTTATACTCAGCGCAGTATTGTTTTATATACTGACTGTATTTATTAATTTATTGACAGATTCAGAAGTAACGGAGGCAACTGCATACAATATGTTGTTAATTCCTTCCATACTGTTGATTTTTTATCCGATGTGTTTTGGGATTCAGAATGATCAGGATGCTAAAATTATAGAAATTATATTCGGGATACCGAATTATCGCTATAAGGTTTGGTTATTTCGTTTATTAGTAGCTTATGTAATCTGTTTTGGTATTACGATGGGATTGGCTTTGCTGACCGATTGGTTATTGGTGGAAGTCGCTCCTTTAGAATTAACTTTACAGGTGCTGGTTCCTGTTTTCTTTATCGGAATGCTTTGTTTTATGTTGAGTACTATTGTGAAAAACGGGAATGGTACGGCAGTTATTATCATTATCTTAGGGTTAATCTTTTTTATTTTAGATAACCTATTGGAAGTAAGTAAATGGAATGTATTTCTGAATCCTTTTGATATTCCCCTGTATAAAAATCCGGTTATATTCTTTCAAACTCTTTTGTATAACCGGATTATTTTAGGATTGGCTTCCCTTGTTTTCTTAGTGGCTGGACTTTATAATACTCAGCATCGGGAGAAATTTATCTAAGATTCGTAAATTTAAGAACTTACAAATAAGGCTGAATTTGCCATAAATGACTGCAATCAACTTAATACTTAAATCCCTGGACGATTAAAAATTGAACATTTAAACGTTTTCCTTCTTTTCAATTTTTTATTTTATCCCTGTGCGTCCGAGTTTCTCATTGAGTTTAGCCCGGATCCGGTTGATGGTGTTCTTTTTTATAATCCAGGGAAGTATTTCATTACTTTTTCCGCTATTTTGCAGTTCCAGTATTTTGTTATCGGCTTCCCGGGTCAAAATTTCCAGGCGTCTCATTTTGTAATTATCAATCACTTTGGGTAATATATCGGATAATACCGTTTCTTCTCTGAGGACGGTAGTGTCTCCTGTCCACATTTTGCTTAGTTCATAGGGTTCACTGAGAATATTGGCGGCAATACTACTGATCTGCGGATTGGGGTGTCCGGTGAAAAATTTGGCTGGGTGGAATCCGGTTGTTTTATAATGATTCCGGTATTCCTTTTGGATTTCACATAGACTGGGGGTGAATAATTCCAGTTCATCTTCAGCCAACTCTTCTATAATATATTCTCCTACACTGACGGAATAGGGAAATCCGTTGCGGGTATCTTCATAAAATTCCTGATTCCCGAAAAGAAGCAAATACCGGATCAGTACCATTTCTTCCGTTTCACACAAATTATCTTTAGTGGCAGGACTTGGCGGTGTTTTTTTAGAAGTCGTATCTATCCCGTGACGGGCAGTGTAATGGGAGTGTGCTGCTTCTGCATTTTTACCTGTTCTGATCCGGGCGATTTCGTTATATAATACATTTTCCTCCACTTGCATTTGGATGGCTGTCTCTCGAATATAAACGGAACGGGTAATATTATCCGGTATGAGGGATATACTCCGGACGATATCCGTAATGAGCCGGGCTTTTTCTATGGGATCGTCTCCTGCCTGCCCTAAAAGTAATCGGGTTTTAAAATTAATGAAATCCGTTTCATGCTGGGAAATGTATTCAGATAACTCCTGTGGTGAACGGGATTGGGAAAAAGAATCCGGATCTTCCCCGTCGGGCAAAAGTACCACTCTGACATTTAAGCCTTCTTCCAGGACCAGATCGATTCCCCTTAGGGAAGCCTTGATTCCGGCGGCATCCCCATCATAAATGATGGTGACATTCGGAGTGAGACGGCGGATGAGCCGTATCTGTTCTATAGTCAGGGAAGTACCGGAAGAAGCTACGGTATTTTCTATTCCTTTTCGGTGAAAAGAGATAACATCCAGGTAACCCTCTACCAGGTAACAACGGTTATGTTGGACAATACTTTTTTTCGCAAAATAAATTCCGTAAAGTGTCCGGCTTTTATGATAAATTTCGGATTCCGGGGAATTCAGATATTTGGCACTTTTTTTATCATTCGTCATGATCCTGCCCCCGAAAGCTATAATTTTACCAGCAATATCCCGAATCGGAAAGATAACCCTTGCTCTGAAACGGTCGAAAAGCCCTTTTTCAGATTCAATAGTCAAGCCTGTTTTGACAAGGTATTCTTTTTTATATCCTTTGGAAAGGGCAGATTGAGTCAGACCGTCCCATTTTTCAGGACAGTATCCCAGACCGAATTTTTCTATAGCAGATTGGTCCAGTCCTCGTTTATGCAGATAACCTAAACCTACGGATTTTCCTTCATCCGTATGAAGTAACTGATCGACAAAAAATTCTTCTGCATAACTGGTGACGATCAGCATACTTTCCCGTTCACTTTTTTCTTTTTTCTCTTCTTCACTGAGTTCTTTTTCCTCTATAGTGATGTTATAACGGGCTGCCAGATAACGTAAAGCTTCTACATAAGACATTTGCTCATGTTCCATGATAAAGTTTACGGCATTACCTCCTTTGCCGCAACCGAAACATTTATAGATACCTTTGGCCGGAGATACGGTAAATGAACCTGTTTTTTCATTATGGAAAGGACAACAGCCTACATAATTCACACCTCTTTTTTTGAGGTGAACGAAGTCTGAAATAACTTCATAGATGTCTGCTGCATCGAAAATTTTTTGTATAGTCGCCTGATCAATCATGATGCAAATTTAAGATAAAAAACGTTAGTAAATCCAGAATGTAAGGTGGAAAACAAACGTATTAACAGAAAAACGTTAGTAAATCCAGAATGTAAGGTGGAAAACAAACATATTAACAAAAAACGTTAGTAAATCCGGAATTCAGAATAAAATATATTTATGAAGTGAAAGGACTTTTTGCTCCTAACAGACCGGGTTAAACTCATTATAAAAATTCGGGAATTTGCAGGTAAAAATGAGAGGGGAGAGTAATTCTCAGATTATTTTTTTTGATAATATACAAATAATGGCTCGTTCGTTGGTATTTTGGCTCTATTAACCGACAGATTATTAGAACAGTATCGATCTTTCCGGAAGAGGATTAATGATTTGAATACTTGTTTTTTTGAGTATTTATATACCCGGGCATTATTACGAAATGAAATCTTAAACTCAGCATATATTATTTTTCTTTGCAGTAATAGCTATTTTTAACACTTTATATAATACAGTATTCCTGAATTTCTTTAATTTTGCGCGCTGGAAACGAAAAGAAACAAAAACGTTTCCACATGTAAAATGTTTCATTTCAATTAAGAAAGGAGATACAATATGAATTATTCCAAAGAAGAATTGTTAGCGAACATTTCAGATTTGTTTCTGACTTATGGTTTACGCAGTACTTCTATGGATGATATATGCAACTATCTGAAAATATCGAAGAAAACGTTGTATCATATTTTTGAAAATAAAGACGATGTTGTAGAACAGGTGATGTGGTATCGTCTTGAATATATACGGAAGAAAACTACTCCGGCAGAAGTTTCGAAAATCGGACCGGTTCTTTTTCTATACGATATGAAGAAGCATATTTTAGAAAATTTAAATAGTCGTATACCTGCGAATTATTTTGATTTAAAAAAATATCATCCTGAGGTAGATAAAAAAATCCGGGCGGAAAAAGATAAAATCATGAAATCTATTCTGAAAGGAGTGTTATCTGTAGGAGTAAAAGAAGGTTTTTTTAGAGGAGAGGCGGATCTGGAATTACAAATTTTTCTTTTAAACAGATCCTTGAGTTTTTTAGAGGAATTGGAAAGACCCTTAGAAGCGGATTATCCTGTTCCTTTATTGATTTCTACTATTGTGGATAATTTTATTTTGTCAATGTCTACAGAGCAAGGAAGGAAGGAATTTGAAAAGATAAAGAAAGAAGAAAAAATTTAAAGAAATTAAAAAATGAAGGTGTATGACGTAAGAAGAAAGAGGTTATCGGAACTTGGCATAAATTTTGTCATAAATTTTGAAAGTTTTGCGTTTGCTTGTAATTAACATAAATTGGTGAAATGAAAAGATTTATTTTAGTTGTAATGGTTGTTTTTATGATACCTTTTTTAGCGGGAGCTCAGGAGGTACAGGAATTATCGCTTCGGAAAGCGATAGAATATGCAGTGGAGCATAATAAACAATTGCAGATTTCCCGGAAAGATATCGATTTATATAAACAGAAAGTGCGGGAATCGGTCTCCCAGGGACTTCCTCAAATAAATGGTAGTTTGGATTATAGTACGAATTTCGGATATAAAATGGACTTTGGGGGTTCTGCTATTAAGATGAAAGATCAGTCCAATGTAGGAGCAACCCTCTCACAGCTGATTTTTAGTGGTCAGTGGATATTGGGTATACAGACCAGTAAGATTGCTGAACAGGTTGCCAATCAGCAAGTGGGCATTACGGAATTGGATATTAAGGAGAATATCTTCAATACGTATTATGCGATTTTAGTGAGTGAGCGTTTACGGGATATTATCAAGCAGAATCTGGAGAATATGGATCAGATTTATCAGCATACAAAAAATATGTATGATGCTGGTACTGTAGAGATTACAGACGTTGATCAGATCCGGATCAATGTCGGTCAGTTGAAAAATAATTTACTGGCACTCGATCGGAATGTAGAAGTGAATTATAATCTTTTACGTTTGCAATTGGGTTTACAGGCTGAGAATCCAATCCGCTTGACAGATCCTTTGGAGAGTTTTCTGGGGAAAGAAGATTATGTTAAATTAGCTGTCAAAGAATTTGAGATCAATAATAATCCGGAATTTCAATTGATGCAAACTCAGGAAGAACTGAGTAAAAAGATGGTAGGACTGCAGAAATGGACTTTTGCTCCGACAATTTCCGGTTCTTATTCTTATAATTATAAATTGTTGAAGCCGGATTTTGATATGAGTCCTAAACATTCTGCTGTGATTTCGATGGATATTCCTATTTTTTCGGGTTTGCAACGTAAATCTCAGTTGGAACAGGCTAAAATAGAATTGGAACAAACCTCTCTCAATAAAAGCTTGTTGGAAGATCAGTTGAATGTAAATGAGAAGCAGTATAAATATGAATTGAAAAATGCTACTGAAAACTATTATTTGCAGAAGGAAAATATTCAGGTGGCCAAACGGGTACTGGAGAATATTCAGAGAAAATATGAATATGGAGCTGTATCCAGTTTGGACTTGACACAGGCTAATAATAATTATCTGGAAGCAGAGAATAATTATACCAATGCTTGCCTGACCTTATTACAGGCTCAAACGCAATTAGAGAGATTATATAACAGTCTGGCTTATTAAAAGAAATATTAATTATAAATACTATGATAAGAAATATCATTTTTACGCTATTGGCCATTGCGCTACTGATGGGGTGTTCGTCGAAAAAGAAAGACATGCAAAAGCAGGAATCTGCAGAAGCTATCCCCGTGAAAGTAATGAAATTAGAGAAACGGAATATTGCGAAAACATTGGATTATACTGCAACATTGCAGGCGGATGAGCAGGTTTATTATGCTCCTGCGGCAACGGGGCGTATTGGAAAAATATATGTGGAAGTGGGGGACCGGATTAAAAAGGGACAATTGCTGGTGGAAATGGACCCTACGAATTTACGTCAGGCAGAGGTACAGTTAAAAAATTTAGAGACGGAATATAACCGGGCTGTCAAGTTGAATGAGACCGGGAGTATCTCTAAACAAGCTTATGATGCTGCAGTGACAAATTATGAGGTTGCTAAATCCAATTTTGATTTCTTAAATGAGAATACCAAAATGTTGGCCCCTTTTGACGGAATTGTTACCGGAAAATATTTTGAGAATGGGGAACTCTATACAGGGGTTGCTACCGGAGGAGCTGCAAAACCTTCAATTATAGCTATTGAAAAAATCAATCCTTTGAAGGCTTATGTAAATCTTTCGGAACAATATTTTCTTTCAGTAAAAAAAGGTACGAAGGTGGAATTAAAGAGTAATATTTTTCCTGATCGTACTTTTGAGGGGACTGTCAGTATTGTATATCCAACCATAGATCCTTCTTCCCGTACTTTTACGGTTGAAGTAAAAATCCCGAATAAAGATGAAGCTCTTCGTCCGGGAATGTACGGAACAATAAATTTCTTTATCGGCCAGACTGAAACAGTCGTTGCTCCTGCTTTAGCTGTATTGAAATTGCAGGGAGCGAATAACCGGTACGTATTTTTGAATAAGGATGGAAAAGCCAAGCGGGTCGAAGTTACATTGGGAAGGCGTTTTGAAGATCAGGTAGAAGTAATCAGTGATGAGATCCGCGAAGGTGATGAATTGGTGGTTGTAGGACAGGGCCGGCTTGTCGATGGTAGTTTACTTTCTATTGTTGAATAGAAGGAATAATCTTTAATTTTAAATTTTAATACAAAAACATGAGTATATATAATACAGCGGTAAATAAGCCTATTTCTACCTTAATGGTTTTTTTGGCTATACTGGTGCTTGGAGTGTTCTCCTATATACAGCTGCCTGTAGATCAGTATCCTAAGATGGATCCGCCTTATATTACAGTAATGGCTACTTATCCGGGAGCAAATGCAGCGGATATTGAGGAGAATGTGACAAAAATATTGGAAGATCAGTTAAACTCTGTAGATGACCTGAAAGAATTGACTTCTACTTCCTATGATAATCTGGCTGTCATTTCACTGGAGTTTGAGTGGGAAGCCAACTTGGACGAAGCATCTAATGATGTGCGGGATGCTGTCGATAAGTCGATGACTAATTTGCCCGATGATATTGACCGCCCGACCATTATGCGTTTCAATACGTCTATGATGCCTATTTTGATTTATGCTGTAACAGCTGAGCAGTCGTACCCGGGTTTGAATAAGATTCTGGACGATAAGCTGGTGACTCGTCTGAACCGGGTGGATGGGGTAGCTTCAGTTACATTAGCCGGGGCGCCGGAACGGGTTGTATATGTGGAAGTCGATCCGAATCAGATGGATGCTTATAATCTGACACTGGAACAGGTCGGAAATAAAATTTTAGCTGAAAATAAGGATGTGCCTTCTGGAAATGTAAAAGTGGGATTGTCCGATTATACGCTTCGGGTGGAAGGTGAATTTGATGAAAGCGATCAGATTAAAGATATCGTATTAGGCACTCAAAACGATAAAACCATTTATTTACGCGATATTGCGAAAGTACGGGATACGTTAAAAGATATTACACTGGAGCAGTCTATCAACCGGGGAAGGGGAGGTGTATTGCTGATCACCAAGCAGACGGATGCCAATGCGGTACAGATTGCAGAACAAGTGAAAAAAGAATTGGCTGCTGCACAAAAAGATTTGCCTACCGATATTAATTTCGAGATTATTGTAGATAATTCCGATTTTATTGTGAAATCCATCAATAATCTGCAGGACACTTTGATGTATGCTTTGATCTTTGTGGTATTGGTCGTATTTCTCTTTTTGGGGCGCTGGCGGGCTACGTTTATTATCGCTTTGACAATACCGATTTCGTTGATTGTGGCATTTATTTATTTGTTTGCTACCGGGGAATCGTTAAATGTTATTTCCCTTTCATCGCTTTCCATTGCAATCGGTATGGTGGTGGACGATGCCATTGTGGTGCTGGAAAATGTGACGAAACATATCGACCGGGGAAGCCGTCCGCGGGAAGCTGCTAAATACGGTACCAATGAGGTATGGCTGTCCGTAATTGTAACGACTCTGGTAACAGTAGCTGTATTTTTCCCTCTGACTCTGGTAACCGGGATGACTGGTATCTTATTCAAGCAGTTGGGATGGATTGTATGTATCACTGTATGTACTTCTACTATTACGGCCATTTCTTTAACTCCTATGTTGTGTTCGCAGTTGCTAAAAATCCAGGAATTAAAAAATGACGGAAAGTTTAGTTTTTATGTATTTGTAACACGTACATTGGACAAACTGGATTCCTGGTATGAACGGTTAATACGCTGGGCACTTACACATAAAATATTTGTCATATCAGTGATGCTGGGAATATTTGTCGGTTCTTGTAGTATGATGCGGTATATCAAGACAGACTTTATGCCTCAGAACGACCAGGGATCTATGAGTATATATGTAAAAATGCAGACAGGACAGCGGGTAGAGGAGACAAAACGGGTTGCTTTGGAGATCGATTCGGTCATGCGGGCAGAGATTCCCGAAATAACCATTATCAATCTTTCTTATGGTAGTGAAGAAGAAGCTTCTTTTGCCTCTATGATGAACTCTACCGGTAATAACATTCTGAATATGCGGGTAAGGGTAAAAGATGTAAAAGAAAGAGACCGGGATATTTTTATAATTGCCGACCAATTGCGGGATATCTTGAAACGTTTTCCCGATATTCTGGAATATACGGTATCTACTTCCAGTAATTCTATGACCAGTAATACGGTAGATATAGAAATTATGGGTCACGACTTCGATATGACGAGTCGTTTGGCAAATGAGATTGCAAATAAAGCACGTCAGATTCCGGGAGCTGAAGACATTAAAATTAGCCGGGATAATGATAAGCCGGAAATGCGGGTGTATCTGGATCGGGACAAGTTAGCCCGTCATGGTTTAACGACGACCGAAGTCGGGAACGCTTTGAGAAACCGGATTTATGGCTATCGGAATAGTAAATTCAAAGAAGACGGGGAAGAATATGATATTATTGTCCGCTTTGAAGAAAAATACCGTTCTTCTTTGACTGAACTGGAAAATATTTTGATTACCGACAATAAAGGCGAAAAAGTACGTCTGAAAGAATTAGGAGAAATCAAGGAATATTATTCTCCACCCAATATCGAACGCAAGAGTAAACAGCGGATGCTGAAAGTGTCTATCAGTCCCAAAGCTGGTGTCGCTATGGGAGAAATTGCCGGAGCTGCTCAACAGTTAATCGATAATTTGGAAGACGTGCCTCAGGAAGTAACATTGTATATTGGAGGAGGATACGAAGATCAGCAGGAATCGTTCAGTTCTTTGTTAATGTTATTGTTACTTTCGCTGATGCTGGTATATATTGTGATGGCGGCTCAGTTTGAATCGTTTAAAATGCCGTTTATCATTATGTTGTCCATTCCCTTCGCGTTTTCCGGAGTTATTCTGGCTTTATTGATGACACATACTACATTGAGCGTGATTGCTGCCTTGGGTGCAATTATGTTGATTGGTATTGTTACAAAGAATGGTATTGTGTTGATAGACTTTATCAATTTGATGAGGGAGCGCGGTGTACGGCTTTACGATGCTATTGCACAGGCTTGCCGTTCTCGTTTACGTCCGGTTTTGATGACCTCTTTAACCACAATTTTAGGTATGGTACCTATGGCGTTGAGTGTGGGAGAAGGTTCAGAGACCTGGCGTCCGATGGGTATAGCTGTAATCGGAGGTATGATATTTTCTACTATTATTACTTTACTGATTGTACCGGTGGTATATGCAAGTATGGATAAGAGTGGAAGCCGGGATAAAAAGAAAGCTTTCAGCAAGGAATTTAAATTTATGAATGACTTTGATGCAGAGAGGGATCTTCCTAAAAAAATGAAATAATAAATGAAATGCAGAAATGTAAATGTTTCTGCATTTCAGATTTCCGGAATCTTGAATTGTGAAAACTTAGGTGAAAAACGCTGTCAGGAAAGAGTTATAGAAAGGAGGTAAAATGCATTCTATAATATCCCTGAAATGAAAATTGTTAAACATATGAAAGCAGTATTTATTGTATATAATCAGGCCCTTACAGAACGTGTAGCTTACATATTGGATCAGCTTCAGATCAAAGGCTTTACACAATGGCCTTTGGTGAACGGAGCTGGGACTGTAACGGGAGAACCACGGATGGGGTCTCATACCTGGCCGGAAATGAACTCTGCTACTATGACAATAGTAGAAGAAGATATGGTCCCTTTGATACTAAAGTATGTGGAGAAATTAGATAATGTGAATAAAGAAAACGGTATCCGGGCTTTTGTCTGGGATATTACTCAAATGTATTGATTTTTATTTTTTAGAAACAGAAGGTGCCTGAAGATTTTTTTTTAGGCACCTTTTTTAGGACGATTTTTCTTTCTGGGATTTACGGAAAAGTACAATACGGTAATTGCCGCAATCTACGGTATGGTCTTTGGGAAGCAAAAGGGGTAAGGCAGGGTCGCGGCGTATGTCTTTATTCCGGAGAAATAGAATAAAATCCTCTTTCTGCGCTGTTTCCTGGATTTCCTGAATTTTTATTTTTTTTACTTTTGTATTCAGGTAAATATCCATATTTTCTCCGCTGCGAAAATTGTAATAATAGTAATGTTCGATTTTCTGCTGGTTTGCAATTTTCGCTGCTTCCTGACATAATTCCCGGAATCCGATATAAGGATTTAAGTTCGGCATATAAAATCCTCCGATAAAAATAACTATAAAAATTCCTCCGGCCAGGCTTCTGATAGCATATTGTAGATTCTTCCGGTAAAGATAACCCAAAGAAAGGACAGCAGCAGCTGATAATAAGAATACGGCAATCTGTAAGGAAAACGGATAGCCCCATTCCGTTCGTGAAATAAGAAAATAGGATACCGGAAGGAAAAGGGTTACAAGAATAGCCGGTATGGCAATGGTAAAGGCGATGGACTGTTCAAGAAAACGTTTTAACAATAAAATCGTTAATCCGGCAAAGAAAGGAAATATAGGTAAGAGATAAATATCCAGTTTGCTACTAAACAGGGAAAGGAGGAAAAAATTTACAATGATAATAATTAGAAAAAATTTTTCGATACTGCTTTTCACTTGTTTTTTCCAAAGAGCTATAAGCGGAACAAAGATATAAAGCAGTGACCAGGGAGCCAGAGCATACCAAATGGTGGTAAAATAATAATAAAATGGTTCTTTGTGATGAAAAGAGTCCATTGCCCGGTCCAATGTCTGGTGAAAAATAAGATTGTAAAGATAGGCAGACCCGCCTTCCCAATATACTCCTAAAAACCATAAACTGCACATCCCTAAAAGAATAGACCATTGGAAAAAGCCAAAGTATCTGAAAAAAGTTTTTCCTTCTTTTTGAAATAATAAATAAGTTAAAATGGAGAGAATAGGTATGATTAACCCGAGGGGGCCTTTGGTAAATAATGCTAAGAAGATATAAAGAGGTAAAAGTACTTTTGCTCCTTTACCCGCATGTCCGGTATACATACGGTAAAAAGTGTACAGGGAAAGAAGGATAAATAGAGCCATCAGCATATCCATACGGAGAACGATAGCAGAACCTGCAAATAATCCGGTTGTGATAAGCATTAAACTGAACGTAAGCAGATAATTTTGAGGAACATAGGAAGATAGCCATTTCTCCATAGTGTATAATATAAGAAGTGCCGGTATAAAAGAGAATAAGCTGAGAAGCAGCATACTGTGATAACCTATTAACTGTTTGCAAAGCATAATCAGCCAGAAATACAAAGGAGGTTTGTCCGCATAAATCGTACCTTCATGCGTGAAGGTTAAATAAGTTCCTGATTTTAATGCTTCGTCAGCAATACTCAAATATTTAAGTTCATTATTCGGAGTGAAATCTCTGAAATAAAGTAATGGTAAAAATATAATAATCAGTAAAATATATTTCGAAATTTTCTTCATTCCTTTCGCATCGAATTTGAGTAAGGAGATCGTTCGGTAGCAAAATATCAGGAATCAGTATTATCGCTCCTCAGGTTTACTCCGTTTTTAATGAATTTATTTTATCTCTGTATCTTTGATTGCTCTCTCCGGTGATAATCCATGTAAATGACTAACGAAACCATCGCCTAAATGTTACAAAATAATGACCTGAAATGCTTCATGGGCCTATTGTAATTCATGGGGCAGGAAGAGGGATTAATTTTACGGTACGACAGACTGTTTTCCTTGAAAGCTTCTGAGGCTTTAAAATAATTATTTGTAGCACTACAGATTTTTTATACTTTTGTTTCTTCTATCGGGAAGAATAGAAACTGTGAATGAAAAATTTATAAGGCATTGAGTATGTTTAACAAAAAGGGTTTTCATTTTTTGTTTTTAGGGATTGTTTGTTTTTTTACTTTCTTTATTCATAATCCGGTCATTTATCCGGATATTATGGAATCCCGGAATTTAGTTACAGCCCGTGAAATGGTGGAATATGATAATTGGTTAGTGCCGACGATGAATGGAGAATTAAGGCTGGAAAAACCGCCTTTACCTACATGGGTGGCTGCTGTTGTCGAATGGATCTCTCCCGGTAATATTATTTTACAACGGACAGCGGCGGGGATTATGGCTACCTTACTTGTCTTTTTTTTATATTTCTTATCCGTAAAGCTTACCCGTAGCCGGCTCTACGGTTTGATGGCAGCATTGGTCTTGTGTACTTCTGTCAATATTATTCTTATGGGGCGGACAGCAACCTGGGATATCTATTGTCATAGTTTTATGCTGGGAGCCATTTATTTTTTATTTCGGGGCTTTGAAGAGGAAGGTAGCCGGTGGAAAGATTTTATCGGTGCAGGTATTTTTATGGGACTTTCTTTTTTGGGAAAAGGCCCTGTATCTTTTTATGCTTTACTCCTCCCTTTTTTACTTTCCTATTTTATTATTTACCGGCCTGTTGTCCGGAAAAAAGGAGGCCCTGTTTTGGTGATGGTACTCATTTGTTTAGTCATCAGCCTTTGGTGGCCCGCTTATTTATACTTGTATCATAAGGATATGGCGCTTTATATTGCCAATAAAGAGAGTACTGCCTGGTTGCAGCACAATGTACGGCCTTGGTATTATTATTGGAAATTTTTTCTGGAATCGGGTATTTGGTCTTTGTTTTTATTGACTGCTTTAATCTGGCCTTATTGGAAGCGGCGGATACGCTTAAAAAAAGAATATACACTTACGGTAAGCTGGACCTTGGCTGTCTTGATTTTGTTGTCTCTTTTGCCGGAAAAGAAAAGTCGTTATTTGTTACCGATTTTGATACCGGGGGCTATGGTGGTAGCCCATTTATTCTATTTTTGGATTGAAAAAATCCGGATGCATTTATTGTCTGCCGGCGATAAAGTAATTTTTAAAACCAATGCATTTATAGTCTGTTTGGCCGTGATTGCTTTGCCAGTAGCTGTATATGTTTTGTTTTATTCTAAGGGTTTAATGAGTACAGCTTTATTTGTCGTAATATCTTTGCTTTTTGTCTGGGCATTGTGGTTTTTAATTCTTTCAGCTTGGAAAGTACGTCCTTTGTCTTTTTTATGGGGAGTAGTGTTTCTTTTCTTTATTGTAGAAACCAGTTTGATGCCTTCCATTGCTAATTTGTTTAATAACCGAGAGATGAAAAGTATAAGGGGAGTACGTGAAGCCGGGGAATTACAGGCATTGCCTTTTTATTATCCTGTAGGAGAGGAATTGAGGATAGAATTGGTGTATGAAGCGGGAAGGCGTATTTTACCTTTGGATTTAAGTAATGACACTGTTGTGAAACAGCGTATTCCGTTTGTATTGGTTTCCAAAGCTCCGGCGGTAATTACTTTTGATGCAGAAGTGAAAAATCAGTTAAAATTAAAGCAAATAGATGTTTATGACGATAACCACCGGCCGAAAGGAACCCGTTGGTATTCCGATCTGTTTGTACGTTATGTAACGAAAGTGGAAAAAGCTGAGTAAAAAATATAGCAAAAGAAAAAGCACCTCTTGCGGGGTGCTTTTTCTTTTGTTATACTGATGTCTAACTTTAGTCGTTCAAAGTATATCTTACAAAACTTGTAACAGTCAGATCTTTGTCCTGGCTTTGCATGTAAGCTTTTACAGTTTGTTTGGCATCTTTGATAAAAGCCTGATTCAGTAAAGTAGATTCCTGGAAAAATTTATTCAAGCGGCCTTGAGCGATTTTTTCCAGCATATTTTCCGGTTTACCTTCTTCACGGGCTTTTTCTTTACCGATTTCCAATTCATGAGCGATTACGCTTTCAGGAACACCGTTTTTGTCGATAGCAATAGGAGCCATAGCGGCAGCTTGCATAGCTACGTCTTTTTTCACTTGCAACTCAGCCGGTTTGTTGAAACCTACGATAGTTGCCAGCTTATTTCCCGGATGAATATAAGCTACAGTATCTTCGGCTTCCAATTTTCCGTAAAAACTCAATTCCAGTTTTTCTCCGATAACACCGGTTTGTTCTGCTATCTGGTCTGCAATACTTCTGCCATCTATTTTTAATGCCAGTAAGCTGTTTAAATCAGCCGGCATATTTTCCAATGCGGTGTTCAGAATTTGTTTTGTAAAATTGATAAAGTTTTCGTTTTTAGCAACGAAGTCTGTTTCACAATTCAAGCTTACTAAAACACCTTTTTTCCCATCAACTGCTGCCAGGACACAACCTTCTTTTGCTTCTCTGTCAGCTCGTTTGCTGGCAACGATAAGGCCTTTTTTGCGGATGATATCAACTGCTTTGTCGAAATCGCCTTCAGCTTCCTGAAGAGCATGCTTACAATCCATCATCCCTGCATTTGTTGCGTGACGCAACTTCATCACATCAGCTGCTTTTATTTCCATTTTAATACGTTTTTGAGTTTTTGACTTTTGATTGGATTATCACTGTAATCTGAAATCTCAAATCGTAAATAGTTTATTCTTCAGTAGCTTCTTCAGCTGTTTCACTTTTTTCTTCTGCTACAACTTCTTCTTCCTCTTCTTCTGCACTTACCTTTTCTGATTTTTTTACTGCAGGTTTTTTATCCCCCTCTTTTTCTCTTTCAGCTTTCCGCTCGTTCAATCCTTCCTTAATCGCTTCGGCTACTTTGTCGATGATCAGGGAGATAGAAGTAGAAGCATCATCGTTACACGGAATAACAAAATTGATGTTATCCGGGTTAGAATTGGTGTCTACCATAGCAAATACCGGAATACCCAAGGTATTGGCCTCTTTAACAGCAATGTATTCTTTCATGACATCTACCACAAAAAGAGCGGCAGGAAGACGGGTCAAATCAGCAATACTTCCTAAGTTTTTGTCCAATTTTGCACGTTGACGGGCAATCTGAAGCTTTTCTCTTTTAGACAGATGATCGAAAGTTCCGTCTTTTTCCATCTTATCGATGGTTGTCATTTTTTTCACAGCCTTCCGGATCGTAGGAAAGTTAGTTAGCATTCCGCCCGGCCATCTTTCTGTCACATAAGGCATGTTAATATTGGAGATTTTTTCTGCAACAATGTCCTTAGCCTGTTTCTTTGTTGCAACAAACAGAATTTTTCTTCCTGATTTAGCAATTTGTTTTAAAGCTGCCGCAGCTTTATCCAACATAATCGCTGTTTTATTCAGGTCAATGATGTGGATATCATTCCGCTCCATAAAAATATACGGAGCCATTTTAGGATTCCATTTACGGGTGAGGTGTCCAAAGTGACAACCTGCATTTAATAATTCATCAAAATTTGTAGACATACTAATTTTTTAAAAGTTTACATTCTTAATTTTAGCAATTGCCGGGTAGTCCTGAGAAGAAGTCCCGTCAATTTAGATACTAAACTGCTATTAACGTTTAGAGAACTGGAATCTCTTACGTGCTTTTGGCTGTCCCGGTTTCTTACGTTCAACCTCACGCGGGTCTCTCGTCATGAAACCTGCAGCTCTCAATTTTGCTTTGTCTTCTGCATTGATTTCAACCAGAGCTCTGGCAATTCCTAAGCGTACGGCTTCTGCC
>JAEXFF010000043.1 GCA_023400335.1 Bacteroidota bacterium | reverse complement strand
CCCGTGATCGCTGCATTCATAAAACAATCTGCGGCAACATTCATGCCGACATGTTTCATGCAGACCAGAGCCCTTTTCCCGGCATACGACATCCCCAATGCCGCTTCCATAGCTGTTTTTTCATTGGCAGACCATTCTCTGTGAATGTTCCTTTGGAGAGCCTGCTCTGAATTTTGAATATACTCTGTAATTTCTGTAGAAGGTGTTCCGGGATAAGCATATACGCCGGATATTCCGCTATCGATAGCTCCCTGGGCAATGGCTTCTACACCCAGTAACAATTGTTTTTGCATGGTTTAATGGCTTTTAAGTGATAATAAAATTTTTTTTCTTGCTGATTTACATGGGAATAAAGGAAAGAAAGGATTTTCTTATAATCCCCAATGGAATTTTAAAGTACCCATGATATAAGCAAGTACAAAATAATATTCAGCTGGTTGGTACATAGTTTGAATGCTAACGTTTGCGAAGATAACAAAATATTTTTCAATTATAAAATATTTTAATCATTCTTTAGTGATACGGATGGTCCGTCCAGATTTTCCACCCTGCTTCAGCCTGACCGGCCAGCATTTCCAGTCCGTTGCATACCCGGGCTCCGGCTTCTGCCCCTTTCTTCATAAATGTTGTGATCTCCGGATTGTATACGAGGTCAAACAGGTAGTGCCGGGAGGTTAATTGTTCGTAAGGAATCAAAGGATAAGTATTTGTATTGGGCCAGGTCCCCAAAGGCGTTGTATTTACAATAAGGTGATAATCCGGTAAGTAGGCCCCGGCATCCGCATATCCGATTTCTTGTTCTTGCCGGGGAGTACGGGATACGGTTAAGGAAGAGATCCCCAATTGTTGCAGCGTGTAACGTATTGCGTTTGCTGCTCCTCCATTTCCCAGTACAAGGCAATGCTTTATATGCGGAGGGATAAACCGGAGCAGGGCAGTGCGAAAACCATAGGTATCGGTATTATAACCGATGAGTTGACAACCGGTAGAATGCCGTTCGATTTTTACACAATTGACAGCACCTATAATTTGAGCTTCTTCACTTTGTTTGGTGAGATAACTGAGAATCTGTTGTTTATACGGGATTGTTACATTAAATCCCCTTAGATTCGGATATTTTTCCAGTAAAACGGGTAAAACATCCAGATTTTCTATTTCAAAATTTAAATATTCTGCCTGGATTTTTTCTTTTTCAAACTTTTCAGTAAAATATTTTTTTGAGAAAGAATGTCCTAAGGGATAGCCAATTAATCCGTATTGTAACATATCGTCAGGAATTCTTTTCTTTCATTTTTTTACCTAACATTTCTACTCCCCAAATCAACAGAAAGCCAAAGATACAGAATACAATAGCCATGCCCAACTGCGGATTCCCCTGGGAAATGATTTCTCCTGCTTCGCAGGGATTCAGAGAAAGTATCTTTTCAGAAAAAAATAGATTTCCATTACAGGTTTGCAAGGTTTCAAAAGTAGCCGGAGATACATTTTTTTCAATCAGAGCTTGCCTGACACCATGACTGTCCGTGAAAAACTCGATCGTCTCTTTCCAGGGCCATACTTTGTTTAAAGAACCAACCATAAAACCGGTTAATAACGCAATTGTCATGTTGTGGTAGTTCTTTAATAACCAAGAGAGTAAATGAGAAAAACTAATAATTCCAATAATGGCACCTATAGCAAAAATAGCCAGTATGCCGATATCCAAACGTCCCACTGCTCCTATGATAAAATAATATTTTCCTAATAGGACCAGAATGAATGCCCCGGAAATTCCCGGTAAAATCATAGCACAGATCGCAATGGCTCCGGATAACAGAATGAACCACCACGTCTGTGGGGTGGAAGCAGGGGAAAGAACCGTAATCGTATAGGCAGCACAGATTCCAGCTATAAGGGAGATCACTGTAAAAATATCCCATTTCCTGATTTCTTTAGCTACCAGAAAAGCTGAAGCAATGATTAAGCCGAAAAAAAATGACCAGGTTGGTATCGGATGGTGAATTAGTAAATAAGACATAAGTCTGGCCAGGGAAAAAATAGAAATGCCAATTCCACAGAGTACAGATAACAAGAAATTTCCATTTATTTTTTTCCAGAAGGATGCCGTTTTCAGCTGAAATAATAATTTGACAGCCTGCATGTCGATATTTTTAATAGAATTGATTAATTCCTCATAGATACCGGTAATAAAAGCAATTGTCCCCCCTGATACGCCGGGTACTACATCTGCAGCGCCCATGGCGCATCCTTTTAAGACCAATAAAAGATAATTCTTGTTTCTTTTCATATAATGAGTATTATTTCTGCTGAAAAATATTATTTCCTTTCCGCTTGTTTTGAATTAAATTTATTTTTATGACATGAAAGCGTTTCTACAGAAAGGCTCCGGAATTAAGAGGCCGTAAAAACGGATTCATGAGCTATTTCGAAAAAACATTCCGGTGTTCGGTCCTTCTGAGATCGAATACCGTTTTTACAGGAGTGAACGTTGTCAGGGGAACTTCTACAAATACAGTAATCCATTCCGCCATGGCTCCGTTCCATAAGCCAGGTAATTCCTGTACCCGGATATCTTTGCCCTTATACGATTTTGTGGTAATGAAACCTTGGTTCGTATCGACAAAATCCATTAAATCAAAACGTTTCCCTTTGTAATTTTTCGTCCCGCAAACCAAATCTACAGGATTGAAATGGGTAGAATGTTCGAATATTTTCTTTTGTTCTTTATCTTTCAAATTTATCTGGGCCGATTCGATAATCATAAGGCGGCAGCTGCCGTCTGCCGTTTTAACCCAGAAAGGTCCTCCTCCGGGTTCACCTTCATTTTTTACCATGCCGCATACCCGAATCGGACGATCCAGAATATTGCGTAAATATTTTATACGGGCTCTCTTGTCCTTAAACTGAAGTCTGTCTGCTTTTTTGTAACCGAGATTGTTTTCGATAAACATTTCCGTTTCATCTAACTGGGCTTCGGTTATTCCTCTTTTGTCAAGTAAGTCCAGGTGCTCGAAAACTTTACTTTGGATTTCGAATAAAGTACCGGCTAGTAATTTTTTATATTTAACGGTATCTGCTTTACTACGGTCCGGAGAGACATTGTCAATATTTTTTATAAAAATAATATCTGCTTTAATATCGTTGACATTGTGAATCAGGGCTCCGTGCCCTCCCGGCCTAAAAAGAATTTTGCCTTTATCATCCCGGACCAGTTCCCCTTTTTCATCTATACTTACTGTATCTGTAGAGGGTTTTTGTATGGAGAATGTAACTTTGTATTTTACATTGAACATTTTCTCAAAAACCCTGCTTACTTTAGCTAAACGATCTTTAAAACGCGGCACATATTCTTCCGAAACGGTAAAATGCAAATGAGCTTCCCGGCCCTTTTTACCATAGAGGGCAGCTTCTACCAGATGCTCGTCGAAAGGAGTTCTGACGAAATCACGGTATACATGGAAATCAATCAGTCCTTTCGGGGTATTCCCGTAGTTTAGCCCTTTATCTGTGAGAATATAAGCCAGTATGTCGGCAAACATTTTCTTTTCGAGCATTTTTTCCAAATTCTGCCCGTCGTTCCACATGATATTTTTCAAATGGGTATAGAACGGAAATTCATTGAGATGCAAGAAAAATTCATGCATACTGTCGGGACTCTTATCCTGTACAAATTTCAGAAATTCTTCCGCTCCTCCTTTGTAGGTTTCCATGAACGTAAAGAGCTTTTTAAACATACGGCTTGCGGATCCCGAGGCCGGAACCATTTTAATCACATCGGCTTTCTGGCTTCCTTTTTCATACAAATCGATCAGATAATTTTCCTCCTCTGCCGGGATAGATTTTATTCCGTTATTTAAGGTAGCTGGTTCTGCTAAATTGACAAATTCAAATCCTTTTTTAAAGTTTTCCATTTGCTTGTCAATTTGTTCTGGTTTTATTTTGCGGCGTTTAAATTCTTTTAAGTCTTCTTTTGTATACATTATTTTTTACTTTAGTAAACTACAGATAAATAATAGCATTCCCCCTCTAGAAGAGAAGGAATTGGAGTATACCGGCAGATTAACAATATCTATTCTTCTTCATCATAAATGTCTTCTTGGTTATCCAGTTCTTTTTCATAAAATTCCTCCGCTTCTTCTAGTAAAGTGTCAATATCGTCCTGTGAAAGCGGCTCTTCGTCGATCCAATAGATACGCTGGTTACTGTAAAAACCATCAAGGTCACATTGAATAATGCAGCGCGGCGTTTCTGTGTGGACAACATACACCAAATCAATGGCTTCTTGTGAATTGTCTGCAATAAGAAATTTAGGCAACATATCTTTAATGTTTAAAATTTACATCACAAATGTAGGATAAAATTAAGAAATATACATCTTACATTTTGACTTTTTAAAAGGAAAACTCGGAGAACCTTGCAATTGTTTCACTGATAAAAGGCAAACTCCTGTTACCGGAGACTGGTTTGGAGATTTTTGATGGGGAAATGCTTCTTTATAATTAACGGAAGATACGCCTGTTTTCTGTGTAAAAAGTTGTATCTTTAGTCCCTCTTAAAAAGGATATTCCGGTCTTTCCCGAATAGTACAAATGCAGAGAGAATATGAACAGGAAAATGAATATCGGTGAGATGCAAATGTGGCAAAATGCTGAAAATTTAATAGAAGAAATATATAAACAGATTTCTGATATCGGGAGTTATCATTTCAACTGCCATTTCCGTCGTGTTGTCTTAGCAATATTGGGAAATCTGACAGCTTCCAGGCAGGCAGGATCGCCGGTGCAATATTGTGCTTTTCTGACCGAGGCGGAATCTGCCTGCAATGAAATCCGGCATATGTTGCATACGGCGCGTTATTACCGTTATATTCATAATTCTGTAGCCGATAAATTGGATGAGGAGTGCCGGGAATTGGCTTTACGCATTCAGGGAGTCATCCGGAATGCAGAAAACCGCTTTCCAACCCCTGCAGAGAAAGTTAAGGTGAGAAAAAAACGACCGAAAAATAGTAATAACTTCTGAAAATGGGACCTAAAATTATAGCCATATACGGGAAGAATGTGAATGACGAGTTTTTCCCTTATCTGAGAAAAATGCTTTGTCAATTGAAAGAACAGAATATTCTCCTGGATTGTGAAGATAATTTTAAAAAGATATTAGCCGAACGTTTTGATTGCTGCGGTTTATTCCGCGGCATTTATGACCGGGATAGCCTGAAAGCAACCGGGGCAGAAATGTTATTGAGTATTGGAGGCGACGGGACTTTTTTAGATGCCGTGTTATATGTTAAGGACAGTGGAATACCGGTTTTAGGGATGAACACCGGACATTTGGGTTTTTTGGCAAATATTGCTGTAGAAGAAATAGATGCTGCTGTAGCGTATATTGTAAAGGGGCAGTATACAACTGAGGAAAGAAATGTATTGCGTTTGGTTGTAAAGGGAAGAGCGTTTTCCGGATTTAATTACGGCTTAAATGAAGTAAGCGTACATAAAACAGATACGTCTTCCATGCTGAAAATACATGCCTATATCGGGGATGTTTATCTCACCACTTATTGGGCTGATGGGTTAATTGTGGCTACTCCTACGGGGTCTACTGGTTATTCCCTGAGCGGTGGCGGGCCGATCGTAAATCCGGAATGTAAAAATATTATTCTGACTCCTGTCTGTCCCCATAATTTGACGATGCGTACCTTGCTGGTTCCGGATAATGCAATTATCCGCTTAAAAGTAGAAGGTCGTTCCGGGGATTTTATATTGAGCCTGGATTCCCGCATAGAAAAAATGAAAGATGATTGTGAAATTGAAATTAGAAATGGGGAATTTAAAATCCGGGTTGTTAATCTGCCCGGTCATAATTATTATGGAACGTTGCGAAATAAATTAGGATGGGGAGAAGATTTCCGGAACCGGAACGGAGCAGAAAAATAAATTGAAAACATTCCTTTTCTGATTTAGAAAAGATTTCAGGAATAATTTGCCTTTTAAAATAAGTAATATTATACATTCTTTGTATTTATTACCCGTTTTTTCACTTTTCACCCTTCGCTTTTCTTATGATTGTTACTATCTTTGAACGATTTTTATGGATAAGCAAAGAGAGGCGGAAAATGGATATCCTTGAAAATTAAATTGAAAAAGAGAAATTAAATTTGTCCCTCAATTTCACAGGTAATTACGAAGTTAAAGATATCGTAAAGAGAGAAAGTTCCTTTTTAAAGGGAGGAGACAAATTTTTTGTGTGGAGAGAGAAATGAAAAAATTCAGGATTATTGTTAAATCTGAAAGCAAGGAAGAAGTATGCTTTAATTGGAAAATTTTTAGTAATGGACCTGTGATTATATAATATGCTTAAATTAATAGAAAGAGAAAATTTGCCGAGGCATGTGGCCATAATTATGGATGGTAACGGACGGTGGGCAAAAGCAAAAGGTCTGAATCGTATTTTGGGGCATCAGAAAGGAGTAGATACGGTAAAGAAGATCGTGGAGGCGGCAGGAGAGATTGGCTTGGAGTATTTAACTCTTTATACTTTTTCAATGGAAAACTGGAAACGTCCCCGGGAGGAAGTTAATGCATTGATGTCTCTTATGGTGGATGCAATTATGCGGGAAATGGCTGGTTTAATACAGCAGGGGGTTGTGGTGAAGGTGATTGGAAATATTAAAGATTTGCCTGCTTCCGTTCAAGTGAAATTAGAGGAATTGATACGAAATACCGCTGCAAACAAAGGGCTGAAGTTGATATTGGCGTTGAGTTATGGGGCGCGTTGGGAGATACTGGAAGCAGCAAAAAAAATAGCAGGAGCTTATAAAGCAGGTCTTATTCCGGATGTGGAGGCCTTGACGGAAGCTGATTTCGCTACTTATCTTACCACTACGGATATTCCCGATCCCGATTTATTAATCCGGACGAGCGGGGAATGCCGTTTGAGTAATTTTCTTTTATGGCAATGTGCATATACTGAATTTTATTTTATTGATAAATTTTGGCCTGATTTTGAAAAAGATGATTTATATTTGGCAATCCGTAATTTTCAGCAGAGAGAAAGGCGCTTCGGAAAAACAGGTGAACAGCTGGAAAACAATTGATAATTTCGGATATTTTGATTTGAATAAGAGTAAATATTTGTAATGAGATAAAACAGATGATAAGAAGGATAATTCTTTGTCTTATAGTAACCTTTTTTTGTTTTTCCCGGAGCTGGGCGCAATCTGCTGATACATTGAGAGGTGCGGAGGTATATTATTCCTCTCCTAAGACTTATGAACTGGCTGGCGTTGAGGTGACTGGAATTGCGGACCATTATGATCCGGAGACATTGATTCAGTTGGCGGGACTTACAATCGGCTCTGAAATTAAGATACCCGGCGACGCACCGACAAGGGCTATAAAACGTTTATATTCCAATGGGCTTTTTTCGGATATAACCATTGCTGTCGATAAGATCGTCGGTAATAAAGTGTATCTGATACTGAATTTACAGGAACGGCAGAAGTTGTCCAAGATCAATTATGTCGGTCTAAAGAAGTCGGAAGAAAATAAGATTAAAGAACGTATTAATCCATTACCGGGTACCCAGGTAACCGATAATATGATTTCTAATTTAAAGCATATTGTCGAGAAGTATTTTAAAGAAAAAGGATTTTACAACATTTCCGTAAAAGTATTACAGCGGGATGATCCGGAACGGGATAATTTTGTTGTATTGGATGTAGTAATCGAACGGAATAATAAAATAAAAATTCAGGATATTGTCATTACCGGCAATAAAGACGTGAAAGCTTCCGTACTCAAGCGGGCCATGAAGAAAACGAAAGAAAAGTCTCTGGTCAACTTTTTTAAATCTTCGAAATATATTCAGGATAGCTACGAAGACGATAAATATAATTTATTGGATAAATACAATGAGAAAGGATACCGGGATGCCCTTATTGTTTCGGATAGTGTAGTACAGATTTCCCCGAAACGGGTGAAAATATATATTGATGTAAACGAAGGTCAACGGTACTATTACAACAATATTTCCTGGGTGGGGAATACCGTATATGATTCTGAACGATTATCCCGTATATTGAATATTCAGAAAGGGGATGTTTATAATAAAAAGTATTTTAATGAACGTTTGAAAGACGATGAAAATACGGCAGTCGACAAATTATATGTAAATAACGGTTATCTGTTTTTCCGGGCCATACCGGTAGAGACGGTAGTAGGTAAGGATTCTATAAATGTGGAAATCCGTATTTTCGAAGGTCCTCAGGCGACAATTAACCGGGTAATTATTAAAGGAAATGACCGTACACATGAGCATGTGGCCAGACGTGAGCTGTATGTATACCCGGGAGAATTGTTCAGCCGGGAAGATGTCATGCGAAGTATGCGGGAACTGGCTAATTTAGGCCATTTCGATCCCGAACAGATCAAACCGGATGTAAAACCAGATCCGGAATCCGGGACAGCCGATATTATTTTCAGTGTTGTTGAAAAAGCAAACGACCGGGTTGAACTTTCCGGAGGTTGGGGGGCCGGTATGATTATCGGTTCTGTCGGCCTGACGTTTACAAATTTTTCTATCCGGAATATTTTCAATTGGGATTCTTATCGTCCATTGCCTCAGGGAGACGGACAAACGTTGAGTTTGAAATATCAGACAAATGGTAAATATTATACCTCTGTCAGCGCTTCTTTCCGGGAACCCTGGCTGGGAGGTAAAAAACCGAACTCTTTGAGTGTGTCTGCCTATTATTCCCGGCAGACCGGATATTCTTCAAATTATTATAACCATTCTTATTATGTAAATAGCTCCAAGGATTTATACGATGATAATCAGTTGATGACTACTTTCGGATTCAGTGTCGGTTTAGGAAGAAGAATTACATGGCCGGACGACTTTTTTACCATGTATACGGAGTTGTCTTATCAACGTTATCGGTTGAGGAACTGGCCTTATTATATATTTAGTAATGGTAATTCCAATAATCTTTCATTTGCTTTCCAGTTAAGACGCAGTTCTATCGATAATCCGCTTTATACCCGTAAAGGCAGCGATTTCATGTTGGGATTGACCTTTACTCTTCCTTATTCCTGGTTTGACGGAAACAATTATAAGAGTAATACATTAACCCAGAAAGAAAGATACAGATGGATTGAATATCATAAATGGAAGTTTAGCGGAAAGATGTTTATGCCTCTGGACCGGAACGAAAAACTGGTTTTATATGCAGGAGTACAATACGGTTTCTTGGGATATTACAATAAATATAAACGTTCTCCTTTTGAAGGTTTTGAAATGGGAGGTGACGGAATGTCCGGATATAGTTTGTACGGACGAGAGTATATCGGTTTGAGAGGATATGAAAACGGTTCTTTGACAAATGCCGGTTCTAATTTTATTGCTCCGGATGCTGCCGATGCCAGTCTGTATTCAAAATGGACTCTGGAAGTACGGTATCCGATTACCTTGTCTCAATCAGCTACTATTTATGCATTGTGTTTTCTGGAAGCCGGTAATTCCTGGTATGAGCTGAAAGAATTTGAACCTTTCAATCTATATCGTTCTGCTGGAGTAGGCGTCCGGGTATTTTTGCCAATGTTCGGCATGTTGGGTATAGACTGGGGATATGGTTTCGACGATGTACCGGGACGTCCCGGAGCTTCCGGTTCACAAATCCATTTCGTACTGGGTCAGGAATTTTAAGGAATTTGGAGGGTAGATCGGAAAACAGAGTGACTTTTGGAATTTGTTAAATATTTATGGTTATTTTTCAGAATTCAAATTTCATTCGGGAATTGAAAAGCTTAATTATTTTATTATTTTTGTACTGACTAACAGGCAACTTATTGGGACAGATTTTTAAATAGATAAAATAAAAAAACGAATAGAATGAGAAATAAAATGAAATGGTTGTTATTGGCGGTATTTATGGTAGCCGCACTTGGCGTTTCTGCTCAGCAGAAACCGGTTAAATTAGGACATATCGAAAGTAGCAAATTGATTGCTGCTATGCCTGAAATGGCTGCTGCACAAAAACAGCTGGAATCCAAACAAGATGACATTCAAAAAGAAAGCCAGAACCTGAGAACACAATGGCAAAATCTGGTGACAGATTATCAGAAAAATGAAGCGACTTATTCTGATATTATTAGGACATCCAAACAACAGGAAATTGAGGAATTGGGTCAACGGATTCAGAAGTTTGAGGAAATTGCAATGAATGAATTCAAGAAATCTCAGGACGAACTCTTACAACCGATTATGGATAAAGCACATAAAGCAATTCAGGAAGTAGCAAAAGAAAATAGTTTTACTTATATTTTCGATATGAATTCCGGAGCTATTTTATATGTTTCGGAAACTTCAGAAGATATTTTGCCTTTGGTGAAAAAGAAACTGGGAATTCAATAAGGAAGAAAAATAAGATCAGCCGCCTTTAAGGCGGCTTTTTTTATGCTAAAATTTTCGGTTTATACAAATTCCTCTGTATTTTTGAACTAAATCTTTGGACTTATATGGATAAAATAAAAGGGCCTATCGGAGTATTCGATTCGGGATACGGGGGATTGACTGTTTTAAAAGAAATAATGAGTGTTTTACCTCAGTACGATTATGTGTATTTAGGAGACAATGCCCGTACACCTTACGGAACCCGGTCCTTCGATGTAGTTTATCGTTATACGGATCAGGCTGTAAGAAAACTTTTTGAACTGGGTTGTCCATTGGTGGTTCTGGCTTGCAATACAGCATCTGCCAAGGCATTGCGTACTATTCAGCAAGTCGATCTGCCCCGTTTGGATAGCAGTCTTAGGGTTTTGGGGGTTATCCGCCCGAGTGTAGAAGCTTTGGCTAATTATACCCGTAACGGGCATATCGGTATTATGGCTACGAAAGGGACTGTTGCTTCTGAATCTTATCTGTTGGAAATAGAAAAATTATACGGTCCGGGTTGTTTTCATATTACTCAGGTCGCTTGTCCGATGTGGGTTCCTTTAGTGGAAAACAATGAATTAGCCGGAGCAGGAACTGAATATTTTGTGAAGAAATATGCAGACGAATTATTTGCGGCCGATCCCAGAATAGATACCGTTATCCTGGGATGTACCCATTATCCCTTGCTGCGCACGTTGATCGCCCGCTATATGCCCGCCGACGTAAAGTTAATCGAACAGGGACATATTGTTGCCGACCGTTTACGGGATTATTTGGTCCGGCATCCCGAAATGGAAAAGCGGATTGGGAAAAAAGGGAATGTATCTTATTTGACTACGGAAAAGACCGGCTTGTTCGATCGTATGG
>JAEXFF010000170.1 GCA_023400335.1 Bacteroidota bacterium | reverse complement strand
ATCCTAATCCGGCCTCTATCGGAGAATGCGTATCATCTATTTCATGTCCGTACAGGCAGAACCCGGCTTCTAAACGCAATGTATCACGGGCTCCCAGTCCTATCGGTTTAATTCCGAATTCTTCTCCGGCTTCAAACACAGCCTTCCAGAGTTTATCAGCATCTTCATTATAAGCATATATTTCACAACCGCCGGATCCGGTATAACCGGTAGTAGAGAAGATCACCTTATCTATTCCGGCAAAAGGGATTTCCTTGAATGTATAATATTCCATATCGACAACATTTTCAGTTGTCAATTTCTGCATAGCCTTCAGAGCCAAAGGTCCCTGAACAGCCAATTGGCAAATATTGTCGGATGCATTTTCTAAATCCACTCCGGGTTTCATGCCCATTTCTTCAGCATATTTCAGAATATGATTCCAGTCTTTTTCAATATTAGCAGCATTTACAACCAACAAATATTTCTCCGCGCTAAAACGATATACCAATAAATCATCTACAATCCCCCCTGTTTCATTCGGCAAACAACTATACTGAATTTTTCCGTCAGTTAAAGCAGCTACATCATTAGATGTCACTTTCTGTACCAAATCGAAAGCTTTCGGCCCCTTCACCCAGAATTCTCCCATATGAGAAACATCAAATACCCCGGCTTTTTCCCGAACAGTTATATGTTCATCTTTAATACCTGTATATTCAATAGGCATATTATAGCCGGCAAATGGTGCCATTCTTGCTCCAAGAGCTTCATGAAAATGTGTAAACGGAGTTGTTTTCATCTTTTATATTTTAAAATTTAATAAATCATTGATTTGTTTTCATTTCAATCGTCAGCATAGATTTTCCCTCTCCTCTCAAAATAAATCCGACACATAAACAAATAACCTTTGGCCCTTTCTACAGAACCGCAGGTTTTCCCGTCAACAAAATATCGACCTCATTTTTTCCTTCGCTGCAACTTTACAAAGATACAAGATTTATTCATTTTTACATTTCCTTTCAAAGATTTTTTAATTTCTCCAGCTAAAATAATTCCCCTGCTTCCTTTGAATTTTTCACTTATTTATTTTACCTTTAAATTTTAAATGAATTATGTACAAAACAATACAATTAAAAAGAAATTATACTTATATTCGACATAATAATAATCGATAACTAATTAAAGATAAAGAAATGATCATTAAACTTGATGAAAGGGACGGCATTAAAATTGCAACATTCGCAAGCCTTTCCCGATTTACTTTAGCTGTGACAGAAGAGGTGAAAAATGAACTGAAACCCGTTTTGAATCATCCGGGAACAAAATTAATTTTCAATCTGGAAAATATCGATTTTATTGATAGCAGCGGTATCGGGTGTATTATTTCGTTAGTGAAAACGGCCAAAAGCAGTCATTCGGGAATCAAGATCTGCAACCTTACCAAAGATGTCGAGAGTGTTTTCGAACTGTTACACCTGCAAATGATACTGGAGATCGGAACAGACGTGGAGAGCTGTATAAAGAGCTTCCAAAAAGAAAATTGACAGGTTTCACAACATAAGAAAGGCTGATTGAGTTTCCTCATTCAGCCTTTTTTTCAAACTCGCATCCGCTTTCTATCCGGATTACAATTTTCTAACAGGTTTTTACCCGGCTTTCAGTCAGTTTTACTCTTTCAGACAGCTTAACATCCCAGCGTAGCCACCATGACCGCTTTTATCGTATGCATTCGGTTTTCAGCTTCATCAAACACAATGGAATGAGGAGATTCGAAAACGTCCTCTGTAACTTCCAGGGCCTCCAAACCAAACTGTTTATATACGTCCCGGCCGATAGACGTTTCCAGATTATGGAAAGCGGGCAAACAGTGCATAAACTTGCAATTTTTATTGCCCGTTAATTCCATTACTTTTTTATTTACCTGATAAGGCAATAAGAGATCAATTCTTTCTTTCCAAACGTCCTGAGGTTCCCCCATGGACACCCAAACATCCGTATATAGGAAATCGCAACCTTTAACTCCTTCTGCAACATTATCTGTAACAGTAACTTTCGCTCCCGTTTCAGCGGCAATCTCTTTACAAGTAGAAATTAATTCCGGATCCGGTTGTAATTGTGCGGGAGCAATGATCCGGACATCCATCCCCATTTTAGCCCCTCCTACCATTAAGGAATTTCCCATATTGTAACGGGCATCCCCCAGATAAGCATAAGTAACCTGATTCAGCGGTTTATCCACATGTTCCATCATAGTTAAAAAATCAGCCAATATCTGGGTCGGGTGAAATTCATTGGTCAAGCCATTCCATACGGGAACGCCGGCATACTTAGCCAATTCTTCCACCGTTGCCTGAGTAAACCCTCTGTATTCTATGCCATCAAACATTCTCCCCAACACCCGGGCAGTATCTTTCATAGATTCTTTTTTACCAATCTGAGATCCGGAAGGGCCCAGATAAGTAACATGGGCTCCCTGGTCATGAGCGGCTACCTCAAACGAACAGCGGGTACGGGTAGAGTCTTTTTCAAAAATCAAAGCTATATTTTTTCCCTTTAACCGTGGTTGCTCTGTACCGGTATACTTAGCCTTTTTTAAATCTGCGGCCAACGTCAACATGTATTTGATCTCTTCCGGAGTGAAGTCGAGCAACTTCAAAAAATTCCTGTTTCTTAAATTAAAAGCCATATTCTGTTATTTTAATAGTATTAGTTTTTCTCTTTCCTGTCTGCCTCTACGAATATATTTACTTTAAATCTGATCCCTTACTGTTTTCTCCGCTCCGATTAGCATTTTACGTTTTAAAACAATCGCAGGGAAACAGACAAATGTATATTAAAATTCGGAGAATTGAAATGAAACCTTAAATTTTCAGTCTTCCTTTCCGGCTTAGTCGTACTCCATTGTAATCTTAGAGCCATAACGTCTGTCCTCCAATTTAGTCGCTTCCGTAATGACAGATTTTTGTCCGCCATTCTTTATAAAATGAAGGCAAGCCCGGATTTTAGGAGCCATACTGCCTTCCCCGAACATGCCGGCTTCCAGATATTTTACCGTATCGGCATAATCCAAAAATTCCAATATTTCCTGAGTCGGTTTCCGATAATCCTTGTATATATAAGGAACATCCGTTAATATATACAATTCATCGGCTTTTACACGCACTCCAATCATAGCTGAAGCCAAATCCTTATCGATCACCCCTTCTATAGGCTGTAACAGTCCCTCCTCATCAATATACACCGGAATTCCTCCTCCGCCACCCGTTATGACAATACTTCCTGCCCGGGCCATTCGTTCGACCAGGGAAGCATTCTTAAAATCGACCGGAGCCGGTGAAGGTACAACCCGTCGCCATCCGCCCTCTACTTTTATTTCTTCTTTAAATACCCATCCATGTTCTGCATGTAAGCTGTCTGCCTCTTCTTTGGTGTAAATTTTCCCCACCCGCTTCGTCGGATTTTGTAAAGCCGGATCATGCTGATCCACAACAACCTGAGATATCATAGACACTACATGCCGGCTCAAATTATGTTCTTTCAGGATATTCCGTAAATTCCGTTCGATCATATAACCGATCTGTCCCTGGGAATAAGCAACGCACATATCCAATGACATCGGAGGTAAGCCGTACATCTTTACCCCTGCATCATCACTCAATAAAATATTTCCCACCTGCGGACCATTCCCATGCGTTATTATCAAATTATACCCGTCCCGAATTAAATATACCAAATTTTCCAACGTTTCCCGTATATTTTGATTTTGCTCGGCCATTGTCCCTTTTTGATTTCCCCGGAGAATGGCATTTCCTCCCAAGGCAACCACTGCTAATTTCTTATCCATTTTTACTATTTGTTAGATTGTGTTTTTGTTTTGATCACAACGTTTACAAATTTAAAGAATCCCCGGGTGCGAAAAAAGTCAAAAAACAAGTTTTTTATAAAATTAAATCATTGAAAATCAATTATAAGTATAATTATTCCGTCATTATTTATAAATATGCAGCGTAAAAAATCATTTTTATGAAAACGTTTGAATTACTATAAAAATTAAAATATTCCGATTGGAAAGTAAAAACAGTATTATTGTATCTGTAATTACTTTTTTATAAATTTGCAGCATGCTGGAGGATCAAAAATATAAGTTGAGGCAAGTATTCCGGAAATTTACGAACAAGTACCTTTTTGTAGGTATACTTTTTTTAGTATGGAT
>JAEXFF010000156.1 GCA_023400335.1 Bacteroidota bacterium | reverse complement strand
TAAAAAAGCAGGATTATAAGAAAGCTTGTACATATAATGAACGTTACCTTTTACTCCGGGATTCAATCGAACAGGTATATCAACCTCAAAAATTGGCGAAAGTAGAAGCTTTATATAATAAAGAGCGTTTAATCAGCAAGCAAAACCAGCAAATGCATACAGCTCGTAGCAGGCAAGATTTCCTGCTTATCTGCTTTCTTTGTGCTTGTCTTGCAATAGGGATAGTCTATGTGATCATGTTCCAAATAATCAGTAAACATAAATTGAGAAATAAAGAAATACAGAAGCTATTGCAGAAAAATGAAAGTCTTTTGCTGAGCGATAAGCAGGAGATGGAGAAAAAAGACATCGCTTTGCAGACTATCCAGAAGCAATTGGAAGAGAACCATCTGTTAATAGACTCCTTGACTGAGACAATCCAGACATTGGAAAATGATAATTTATCTCAACTGGAAATATACAAACAGCAACAGGAAGAGGCTAATATCGAACAATCTAAACTTCTCAAAGAGAAAGAGACGATTCTTAAGCAAAAAGAGGAATTAATAAGCAATAAGGATATACTACTTAGACAGAAAGATACACAATTGCAGTCTATATTAGAAAAAAATGGAAAATTAGAGCAACGTATTCTTCTTTCAATAAAAGAGAAAGAAGAATTGGAAAGACAAAGAAGTGTACTAAGCCAAGAACTGGATGCAAATGTAAAGGCGCAAAAACAACTGAGCCTGGATTGGGAGTCACTGCGGCTTCAGCAAGAAGAACAATTGCGAAAAGAACAAGAGGTAGCCGGTGAACTCAAACAAAAATCCAGGATGTATGAAGCATGGATACAAAAATTGATTCATCAAGATGAATTTTTGCTTAATCTATCCGATAATAGACAACAATTGTATCCTTTAAACTTTAATAAGGATATGTTTTATGAGCATTTTTCTCCGGTATTTCCTGGATTTGTAGAATATTTGTTCATACAGTATAAATTGGATGAGCGAGAATTGTTAATCTGTTGTCTGGTTAAACTGGGGGTAAAAACTGGTAAAATTGCGACTATACTAAACTTAGCACCAGATACGATCACAAAACAGAAAGCCGAGATAAAAGAAAAATACTTTAATGTGTCTGAAAAGCAAAGTTTAGACCGATTTCTCGAAAAATTATTATGGTAAAATCCGGTTTTTTGTCTGGTCGAATCCGGTTTTTGAAAGTAAAAGTGAATTTTTAATGTATGAGATCAGATTTATATGTCTGAAAATTAGCAAATTATTTGTTTTTTATTCTATACTGAACTTATTTTTTCTAATCCGGTTTTTTTTGTGTTTTATGTCTGAAATTTGCATTAGAATTTAGAAAGGTAAGAGTTATGAATAAAAATTTGTTTATTTTTATTAGTAGTATTGTATGTTTATTTTTTCTGACTTCAGAATGGAATAACATGCTGTCCTGATTATGTGAAGGTTCTTTTATGATTAAGAGCTAAGCATGGTCAAGGCGGTTTTAAAATTTTGTAGGATACAATGAAAGCATTATTGATAATTGTTTTATGTTTATTGAATTCATTATTAGAGGCTCAAAATATTTGTTTGAAGGGGCGTCTTGTAGATGAACATAAAAATGCGGTCTCTTCTGCAACAGTTCGCTGTTTCATACACGATTCAGTGTTTGTAAAGGGAGATATCAGTGATAGTACCGGTAATTTTTCAATAACAGCACCTGTTTCTCCTTCTGGATATAAATTGGTTATAAATTATATTGGTTATAAGGAACATGTCCTTCATACAAAGGGCGATTTGGGTGAATTGCAGTTAGGTGATATTGTTTTGATAGAAGAAAGTAATAAGCTGGATGAGGTTGTTGTCACCGGTCGACAAATAACGCGTACTACTGATAAGGTCTTGTATTTTCCTTCCAAAGAACAGTTACGTCATGCATCGGATGGTTATAAAGCATTGGCATTAATGATGATACCGACATTGGATGTCGATCCGTTTACAAAAAAGGTATCGACTATTCAAGGAGAAACATTGCTCCTCATCAATGGACGGGAAGCTTCGAGCGATGAGATCCGAAACCTGAATCCCAAAGATATTCTCCGTATTGATTTTTATGATCAACATCATCCTGAATATCCGAATGCGAATTCTGTTGTCGACTATATTTTAGAACATCATGATAGAGGAGGGATGGTCGCTATGAATGGGCAACAGCATTTGAATAAAGGAAACGGTAATTATGGAGCTACAGGACAGATTTTTAACAAAAAGTCCGAGTTTATTGTTTCAGTTTCAGACAGCTATAATAATTATACTCCTAAACGTGGCTATGAAACTTCGACTTATTTAAAATCGACAAAGGAAACGATCGTGAATGAAGCTTCAAGTTTACCCTCTCCTCAAAATAGTAATAGTATAAATAGCTATTTTAATTATCTTTACCATGATAAGCACAATCAACTTTATACAACTTTAGTCTTGAATCAGGAAAAATCGGATGAGGATGATTTAAGTATGCAAACGTACAGCAATGACCCGGTCCGGTATAAAGTGGATGACAATTCTTCTTCTCATAATTTTAATCCTGCTTTGAGGATAGAATATACCGGGAGTCTAAAACACGAACAGTATATACGTTTCCGTTTAAGTGGAAATTACAATCAGAATAAGTATGACAGACAGTATGAGGCTTTACAAAATGACAAAATTACTTTAGCTTATAATACACATGCAAAAGAAAATAATTATAGGGTAATTCCTCAACTGATGTATAGGAAAACTGTACGAAAAAGCGATGTTCTCTTTGTCCTGTTGAACTATGACCATACTTATGCCCATACTCAATATGAAATCGATGGACAGCTTTCGGATGATTACCAAACAAAGGGAGAAGGGAGGTTGACATTAGGATATGCTTTTCGGTTAAAAAATAAATTGAAAATGACTGTTCAATGGGCCGATCAGTTGACTTATATCGATAATAAGAAAGAATCTTCTTTACAACATTTTTTCAGTCCCGGACTTTTTATGACTTATATGATTAATGAGAATAATTCGATACGTTTTACCACGGCTCTTGAATCGGGTGATCTTGGGTTGCAATATCGTTCTTTAACAGAGCAAAGAATTGATAAATATCAGATACGCAGAGGTAATCCAGAGGTAAAGGTATTGAAATTTTATTTGACGGGTTTGACTTATTCTTTAAATACGCCTGTTTTCAATCTTACTTATCATACTTCGTTTGAAGTGACGACAGATGTCCCTTATGAACGAGTATCTTATGATGAAAGCCGGAATTTGTTTATACATGATTATGCCATAGCTAAATCCGGATTTGATTTAGTGACAGGTCCAAGAATGAAGCTAAAAGTCATACCTGGAAAATTGACATTCGATTTGGCCGGATATTATAAAAAACGAGTTATACATGCATGGAGAAAATTAGATGTCAATTGTTTTTATGCTTCAGCTAAATTGTTGTTTATATATAAAAATTTCATGGCTTCCGGACAACTCATAACTCCCCAAAAGAATTATGATGATGTCGGAGTTTTCTATCGTACTCCACTTATCTACAATTTTAACGTAGGATATAATCTTAATAATTGGAATTTTGAATTAGGAACACGTAATCCATTTTCTACTTTTGTAAAAAAGAGAGAGTATATTTCGGATATCTATAGCTCATATTCCCGGAATTATGGTCCGAAAATAAACGATCATGTATTTTATGTGAATGTGAGTTATCGGTTCAACTGGGGTAAAAAGCATACATTTAAGCAAATAGAAATAGAGAAGACAAGAAACTCCGCCATATTGAAAGCAAATGAATAATTAATTATAGATATGATTTTTTCGGAAATCGATAAGGTTCCTTGTCATGTTGCATGAAACGAGGGGTTTCATTTGCAAGATAATGTTGTTGGTATCTATTTAAATTCATTACTTTTGTAGGAAAGAAAAACAAAAAATGTCATGAAAACATTCGATCAACTAATCATCACGACCGGTTTTTTGGCGTCTGCCTCTCCTGCGATGGCAGACGAAAAGCCGGAAGCCGACTCTGGACACCCGAACATCCTTTTCATCCTTTCCGACGATCATACCTCGCAGGCGTGGGGAATCTATGGAGGAATACTGAGCGAATACGTGAAGAACGAGAATATCCGCCGCCTGGCGGCCGAGGGGTGCGTGCTTGACAACTGCTTTTGCACGAACTCGATCTCCGTGCCCAGCCGCGCGGCTATCATGACAGGCGCCTATAGCCATCATAACGGGGTCTATACGCTTGAAGACAGGCTCGATCCGGCTTTGGACAATATTGCGAAACGCATGCAGGAGGGAGGGTATCAGACGGCCCTTTTCGGCAAATGGCATCTCAAGACGCAGCCGTCGGGTTTCGACACCTTTTCGGTTTTCCATGACCAGGGGGAATATTGGGACCCGCTTTTCAAGACCGCGGAGGGCTGGATAGACGATGATAAAGGGAAAAGCGGCAAGGTGGAGAAGGGCTTCTCGACCGACCTGGTGACCGACAAGACGATCCGGTGGATCCGTTCGCGCGACAAGGACCGACCCTTCATGATGTGTTGCCATTTCAAGGCGACGCACGAACCGTGGGATTTCCCCGAACGGTTGAAACATATTTATGACGGAGTCACGTTCCCCGAACCGGCAAACATGATGGAGTTCGGGCCGGAAGAATCCGGGCGTACGTTCCCCGGACAACCGTTGGAAGATGTGGCCCGCCGATGGGGGATCGCCTCGAAAGACCCGGATTCCTGGTGGTGCAAGTATCCGGAACTGCCTTTCTCCATAGAAGGAATGGACAAGGAAGATGCGCGCCGGAAAATCTATCAGAAGTTGATTCGCGACTACTTGCGTTGCGGAGCGGCCATCGATGACAATATCGGTCGCCTGCTGCGTTTCCTCGATGAAGAGGGGCTGTCCGAGAATACGATCGTAGTCTATGTCTCCGACCAGGGTTATTTCCTCGGCGAGCATGGCTTTTTCGACAAGCGCATGATGTACGAGGAGCCGCTTCGCATGCCGTTTGTTATCCGCTACCCGAAGGAGATCCCGGCCGGGACGCGCAATTCCGACATCATCCTCAATATTGATTTTGCTGCTACGCTGGCCGACTATACCGGGGTGGACGCCCCGTCGTGCAGCGAAGGCCGCAGCTTCCGCGACAATCTGAAGGGCGAGACTCCGCGCGACTGGCGGCAGTCCATGTACTATCGCTACTGGACGCACCACAAGATCCGTCCCGCCCACATGGGCATCCGCAACCATCGCTACAAACTGATGTTCCTCTACGGCGATCCGCTGAATGCGACCGGATCGGATAAGGCTCCCGTCACGCCGTCGTGGGAGTTCTACGACCTGCTCGCCGACCCCCACGAAGACCATAACGTCTACAATTCCCCCGCTTATGCCGGTGAAATCGAAAAGATGAAGCGCGAGCTGCTGCAACTGCGTCGCGAGGTTGGCGATACCGATGCCGCAACGCCCCGGATGCAGGAGATACTGGATAAGTATTATTGGTAATCCTCCTTTCTTCATCTTCTTGTACTCCAGCGGCGGCATCCCCATGATCTTGCTGAAGAGGCGGGAGAAGTAGTCGGTATCTTGGATGCCTTCTGGGAAAGCAAAGGGTTGGTAACCCCTGAGAAATACCGTGAATCA
>JAEXFF010000073.1 GCA_023400335.1 Bacteroidota bacterium | reverse complement strand
CCCCAGAATGATTTTCAGATTCATTTCAATTCGGATTCAGTCTGATACCCCGCACTCCTCCGGCCTTTCCATCTTATTTACAAAAGTAAAGGTTTTAAGCGAGAAAAAATATAAAAAACGGCTTTTTATACCATTTTCTTCCCTTTATTCCTCCCTCTTTTTATTCTCCTCCTTTATCCCTGCCCTTCAAAGCGACCGAACAATTCTCTGCCTTCCCCGTAAACAACAAAACGAAAAAGAGGAAAACCTTACTCCGTTAAGGACAAAGGGTTTCATTCTGGGAATAAATAAATTTAAAGTATAGATTATGGAAAACGACACACATGCAATGCCTCGCATAGGAGATGAGGCTCCTGTCTTTAAAGCAATGACGACCCGTGGAGAAATTAACTTTCCGGATGACTATCAGGGAAAATGGATCATTTTATTCAGTCATCCGGGAGATTTTACTCCGGTTTGTACAACCGAATTCATCACTTTCGGCAGTATGGCGGAAGAATTTGAAAAACTCAATTGCCAACTGGTCGGTCTTTCTATTGACGGAGTGAATAGTCATATAGCCTGGTTAAGAACCATTCAAGAAAAAATCGATTATAAGGGAATGAAAAATATCACAATTTGTTTTCCCCTGATCGACGATGTAGGGATGAATGTTGCAAAGACCTACGGTATGTTACAACCGGGAGAAAGCAAAACCCAAGCGGTAAGAGCCGTATTCTTCATCGATCCGGAAGGTATAATCCGGACCATACTTTACTATCCTATGGCTCTGGGACGGAATTTTAAAGAAATCAAACGGGTTTTAATCGGACTGCAAACCATTGATCATTTTGGAGTTGCCCTTCCGGCCGATTGGCAACCGGGAGATGACGTAATTGCTCCCACCCCGGATTCCATGGAAAAAGCTGCTGAAAGAATGGAGGAGGAAAGCGAAGGTATAAAATGCTACGACTGGTTCCTGTGTACAAAACCCTTACCCCTTGAAAAAATAGATAAAGCACTTCGGAAATAAATATTTAATATTCTTTATGCAGTATCTGTTTTAATTTGACTGAAAAATCCGTTTCTATTTATTGGTTTCAATTGTAGTTACCGGATTTTTCAGTTTTTTATTCCTGTATCAAGTAAAATCAGCCTAAACTTTATAAATTCGTCTTCCCTCTCAAAATAATTATTACTTTTGCTATAAAAATAAATATTCGGAGCAATTCATGCATTTGGATAACTGAGGTGATCAGTAAAAATAAAACTCCAAGATGGCAGTAAAAGACGAATTTGAACGAAACGAAATACAAAGAATCCTGAAGGCAGCTAATATAGGGTGGTGGAAAGCAGATTTCCAAAAAGGTATCTATATTTGTTCTGACTTTTTACAAGATCTTTTAGGATTAAAATCGGAGATTCTTCCTTTCTGGGATTTTTATCATTTCATAAGAGATGATTATAAAGCCAGAATCAGCAGTGAATTTTCTACTATCAAAGACCAGGAAATATACGAGCAATCTTTTCCTATTCTCACTCATTACGGCGAAAAATGGATACATTCCAAAATGTATCACAAAGAGAAAGCGGAAAACGGACAAATCATTGCCTATGGATTTATCCAGTGTATAGAGACACCTGAAGCTCAGTATTCCTCTATTCAGCAAATAAATGAATTATTATACAGACAACACAGTATCTCCCGTTCCCTTCTTTCTTTCATGCAAACCAAAGACATTCAAAAGGTCGTCCGGAAAATATTAGAGGACATATTGATACATTTTCAGGGAAGCCGGGTCTATATTTTCCATTACAATGAAGAGAAAGCAAGCCAGGATTGTATTTATGAAGTTGTCTCCCCTCACGTTTCCCCCCAGCAGGATCAGCTGCAGGATCTGAAAATGAAAGATACGCCCTGGTGGACAAAAGAATTGAGGGCACAAAGACCCATTATACTTTATTCTTTAAATGACCTTCCGTCAGAAGCCAGGAAAGAAAAAGACATCCTTTTGCCCCAGGGCATTAAATCCATTATGGTGGTTCCGATGGTTTCCGGAGACAAAACCTATGGTTATTTAGGCATTGACATTGTCGACCGCTATCAGGAATGGCAAAACGAAGATTATCAGTGGTTTGCTTCCCTTGCCAATATCATCAGCCTCTGTTTGAAATTGCTGGAATCGGAAAAAGAAGCCCAGCAGGAAAGGGAGTATTTCCGAGATCTTTATGTACATATGCCCATTGCTTATATACGTTTCAAATTGCTTTACGACTCAAATCACCAATTGAAAGATTACCGGTTTATCGATTTGAATCCTGCATTTGAGAAACTGACAGGGCGACCGATTCACGAGTATTTGCACCGAAAAGGCAGTGAATGTTATCTCAATATACCTTTCCCTACTCAGATCATTTATCTTCAAAAAATTATTGAAGAGAGTGGTTATTCGCAAATGACTTATCAGAATAAAACTGAAAACTTATATTTCCGGGTAATTCTTTATGCAGCTTCTGCCGATGAAGTAATTTGCTTTTTCTCCGATATTACCGAAACGTTTAAAGCTCATAAAGCTTTGGAACATAGCGAAAAAACACTTCAAAATCTGTTTATAAATATCCCGGTAGGAATTGAGATTTACGATAAAAACGGTACCCTGATCGATCTCAATGAAAAAGACATGAGTATTTTCGGGCTGAAGGAAAAAAAAGAAGCCCTGGGTGTCAATCTATTTGAAAATCCGAATTTTCCCTCTGAATTGATACAACAATTCCAGAATAAGGAAGATATGGATTTTGAATTAAAATACGACTTTTCAAATTTAAAAAACTATTATACTTCCCGGCAAAAGGGAATTAAAAACCTAGTGGTCAGAGCAAAACCTTTATACGACGAAAAAGGGGATTTCGAAAATTATCTGTTGATCATCATTGATAATACGGATACATTGAGTGCTCATAACCGGATCCAGAATTTCGAAAATTTTTTCTCCCTGATAGCCGGATTTGCCAAAATAGGATATTTCAAATGGAATCCTTTAACAAAAGAAGGATTCGCTATCGATCAATGGTACAAAAATCTGAATGAGGAAAACACAACTCCTATGGAAGAGATCATAGGAGTTTATTCCCATCTGTATCCGGAAGATGCCCAAATTCTGACACAGGCTTATACCGATATGATAGCTGGCAGAATTACCAGTCTTAAAAAACAAATCCGGGTTATCACACCCTCCGGCAGTATCAGATGGCTTCATTGTCATATTACAGTCAAAGAATACGATCCTGTTAAAAAGAATATTGACTTAATCGGCGTAAATTTCGACATCACAGAAACCAAAGAGATTGAAACCGAATTAATAGAAGCTAAAAATAAAGCAGAAACGTTGGATAAGCTCAAATCTGCCTTTTTAGCCAATATGAGTCATGAAATACGAACGCCCCTCAATGCGATCATCGGCTTTTCCAGCTTATTGGTAGACTCCCCGGACAGTCAGGAACAACAGGAATATCTTTCCATTATACAAAAGAACAGCGATTTATTGTTACAGCTGATTTCCGATATACTGGACCTTTCGAAAATAGAATCCGGCATATTTGAATTCACCTACGGAGAAATCGATATTAACAATTTATGTACAGAAATTATCCAAACATTCTCAGTAAAAGCAGCTGCAGGAGTAGAATTACGATTGGGTACTCATTTACCGGAATGTATTGTAAAAAGTGACAAAAACCGCCTGACTCAGATCATCGGCAATTTTATCAATAATGCTTTAAAATTTACCACTTCCGGTAGCATTACGCTAGCTTATACAGTTTCCGAAGGATTTATAAAATTTTCCGTTACAGATACAGGGATCGGGATTCCCCCGGAAAAACAAAAAAATATTTTTGATCGGTTTGTAAAACTTAATACCTTTATACCCGGTACCGGATTAGGTCTTTCTATCTGTAAAAGCCTGGCAGAACAGATGGGAGGACAGATCGGGGTGGAATCAGAAGAAGGAAAAGGTTCTTGTTTTTGGTTCTCCTTGCCTTATGTTCCATATAAAAATAACGAAAATACACTCGCTCTCATGAATACTGCTGAAAATAATCCAGAAAAATCACAGGAACGTGCTCTTATCCTAGTAGCCGAAGATACAGACAGTAACTTTCTCCTGATTTCAACTATATTGAAAAAAGAATACGAAATCGTACGGGCTTGTGATGGCAATGAAGCCGTAGAGAAATATAAAGCACTTTCCCCTAACCTTATCCTTATGGATATTAAAATGCCCAATATGGACGGTTTGGAAGCGACACGGCAAATCAGAGCCCTCAATGCCCAGATTCCCATTATTGCCATTACCGCTTTTGCCTTCGACAGCGACCGGCAAAATTCTTTACAAGCGGGTTGCAGCGATTACCTCACCAAACCCATTTCACCCCAATTACTGAGAGAGACTTTAAAAAAATATTTGAGCTAACCGGCTGTTTTCCGGAAAGTTGTTTACGATTTCGCCGGTTAATGCAAAAATCTTTGCTTCCGGAAGTCAGAACCTTAAATTCTTTCTTCAGCAAACCGGAAACGGGCCTTTGTCAGGCCCGGGTTTTCACGCAAATACGTCTTTCAGGACAACTGTCTTTTTTCCCCCCGCTTACAACAACATTCCTTCAGCGACCTCCTCCGCTGCACATTCACACCCCTTCAAATAAGCCAGTATTTTCAATCCAAAGGCAAAAGTAAAACCAGGTCCTCTTCCGGTTATGATATTGCCATCCACTACAACTCCTTCAGCCGAGACCTGAATCCCGGGTAAATATTTCTCAAAACCGGGATAACAAGTCATGTGAATCTCTTTCTTCAAAGGTAATTTTCCCAACACCAGAGCAGGAGCAGCACATATAGCAGCAACCGGTTTTTGCTGATCAAAATGTTTTCCCAGCATTTCCATCAAAGGTTTACATTCAGATAAATTCAAAGCTCCCGGCATTCCCCCGGGAAAAATCAGCAATTCTGCCTCGTCTTCTTTTATTTCCCTCAGTAAACAATCCGCAACAACCGTCACCTCATGAGCTCCTTTTACTTCTTTCCGATCGTATACCGAAACTGTTTTAACTTCTACGCCTCCCCGGCGCAATACATCTACAGTACCTAAAGCCTCGATTTCTTCAAAACCGTCAGCCAGAAATAAAAATAGTTTTTCCATAAAGCTTAAATTAAATAAGTAACTGATCAAAATTAATCCTCCGTTTCAGGATCGTAATGGCCTTTATAAAAAGAAATTACGAAAACAGTAAAGCAGTCGGTGGACTTCAGTAAATAATAGCTATATCCGGCACCACATCTTTTGAAAATAAAGTTTACAGAAACTTCAGCACTCAAAAGATTATATTACCCGTTTTCTCTTCTGTTGTCAGTTGCAAATCATTCATAATACTCCAGATAACTTTCTCCTGTCTCAAACCGCTTCAATCTTCCTCTCAGACGGTTGATCTCACTCCGCATAATTTCCATGCGGTCCAACAAATTCCGGATGGCATCAATTCCTTCAATATTGATAGACAAATCATAATACATCCGGGAATACCGTTCCAAATCCCGCAACTGGGAAACGAATAAATAATCCCGGCCTTGTTCCTGCTTAATATCAATCAATCCTTCTTTCCACAACAATACGACAAACGACTGTTCAATATGACTTTCGCGGCAATAATCACTGACAATAATCAAATCTGTTTCCATGGCCCTTACTTTTAATGTGAACGTTGTAATTCCCGGAACAATTCTTTTTGCTTATCCGATAAGCCTGTAGGGATTTTCACCGACCAAGTGACAATCAAATCCCCATATTGTCCCTCTTGTTTATAAACAGGAAATCCCTTTCCCTTTAACCGAACTTTTGTATTGTTCTGCGTCTCCGGTTTCACTTTCAGTTTCACTTTTCCATCCAGCGTTTCTACAACCTGCTCTCCCCCTAAAATAGCCGTATATAAATCCAAAGGCGCTGTCACATACAAATTATTTCCTTCCCGTTTGAAAACAGGATCTTCCGGAATGACAAAAGTTATATAAAGGTCTCCCGCAGGTCCTCCGTTCACACCAGGTCCTCCCTGACCGCCCAATTTTATGGTTTGTCCGTCTTCCACTCCGGCAGGAATGGTAATCCGGATTTTTTTATTATTTACGGTCAATACCTGTTTATGCGTTTCGGCGGCCTCCCTCAAAGACAACTGTAACTCTGCATTATAATCTTGTCCCCGGAAACCTGTACTTCTTGTACGCCTTCTGCCCTGTGATCCGAAAAGAGATTCAAAAAAGTCAGAAAATTCACCATCACCTGAAAATCCTCCTCCCGACGACCAGTATCCTCCTCCTCCGGCCCCGCCCTGTCCCTGATACTGACCGTACTGTTGCCGTTGTTTTTCAAATTCCTCCGCGTGTTTCCAATTCTCTCCGTACTGGTCATACTTTTTACGCTTTTCCGGATCACTCAGTACCTCATTGGCCTCATTGATTTCCTGAAACCGCCGTTGAGCATCCGGATCACTGGGATTCAAATCAGGATGATGTTTCCGGGCCAATTTTTTATACGCCTTCTTAATATCCTCCTGAGAAGCATTCTTATTGACTCCTAAAATTTTGTAATAGTCTATGTATGCCATATTTTTATTACGTTTAATTGCTTAAAGAGAACTTATCGTCCTTTCACAAGCTACTCTTGTAAATGTAATATCAATTTTACGGCCAAAATCCTAAAAAGATTTTCAAAAATAATAATAATTCTCTATTTCTTTTTCTATCTGTCCTTTAAAGGGCGCTGCTCCTTTCTTTATCCCTGTAACTACAAATTCTCTCTTCACGTCATTTTGACAGTCAACCCTTAGGATCCTGCCTAGCTGAATAATTCATTTAAGGCTTCACTCATACTGGGATGTGTAAAGATAAAATCCCGGAGGAAAGCAGCCTGCTGCCCCGATTTCATAGCTAAGGCAACAATATTTATAATTTCACTGGCTTCCGGGCCAAATAAGGTACATCCTATTATTTTATCCGTCTGTTTATCAATAACGGCCTTGAATACTCCTTCTGTTTGTCCTAAAGTATGAGCCCGGGGTATAGCTGCCACAGCCAATTTATTTACCTTCACATCCAGTTGCTGTTTTAAAGCTTCCTCTTCATTCATACCTATACGGGCCAAAGGAGGATCTATAAAGACGGAATAACTGACAGGCTCCCGGTCTTTCACATTCCGTCCTTTCTCCCCAAACAAATCTTCCCGGATAATCCGGTAGTCGTCCTGGGATATATAAGTAAACTGCAATCCTCCTTTTACATCCCCTATCGCCCGGATATGGGGATTAGTCGTTTTTAAATATTCATCTACCCGTATGGCTCCCCTCTCATCCACTTCAACTCCAGCCTTATCCAAATTCAACCCGGCAGTGTTCGGACGCCTGCCCGTAGCCAGTAATACAGCCTCCGCTTCTATTTCTACAGTTCGTTTATACAGACTATCCTCATACGATACTTTTACTCCATGCTCCATTTGCCTCACAGCAGTTACTTTTGCATTCATCCGGAAAGAAATTCCCTTTTTTTCCAATACTTCCTTCACCCGGGCAGCAATATCCCGGTCCTCCCTGGGGATGAGTTCCGAATATCCTTCCAATACAATTACTTCTGAACCGAAGGAAGCGTACATTGAAGCAAATTCCAATCCGATATATCCCCCTCCCACAATCACCATCCGCCGGGGAAGATCCTGTAGTTCCATTAAGGAAGTACTGGTATATACATAGGGATTTCCCTGAATGCCGTCTATGGGAGGAATAATGGTTTCTGCACCTGTATTGATAAAAATATGATCCGATTGCAGTAAAATATTCTCCTTGTCCAGCCGTACCTGTACAGTATCTGCTGCAACAAAAGAACCCTCTCCCGTATAGACAGTCACATTTTCTGAATCCGCCAGGTTTTTATAATTCTTTTCCCTCAGAAAAGAGGTCACCTCTTCTTTCCGCGAAACAGCCTGACGGTAAAATTCCCGCTTTTCCTCAAAAGACAAATCTTCCCGCTTTGCTACCTGTTGCGCCTCATGTACCAATGTCTTGGTCGGAATACATCCGATATTAATACAAGTTCCTCCATACATCTTATCGGAACGCTCTATCATCGCCACTTTCCAATTTCTTTTTGCCAGGTCGGCTGCCAGAATTTTTCCACCTTTGCCAAATCCTATTATAATTGCATCAACTCGTTTCATATTTTTAATTTTTAAAGTCTGTACTCTACTCCTTTTTGATCCTGCGGAAGGATATACACTGCATTATTTTTTCAAAATCCGTTGTGCCGATTCAGAAAGGACGACAATTGCTCCGGCCAGAATAGCCGTATCCTTAATAACCAGTCGTCCGGCACCACTTAGCAAAGGAAAGCCGTGTTCCCCGCTTCCTAAATCAGGCACCCATACTTCCGGGGTTGTTACCAGAAAAGAGAGGGTTCCTAAGGTCATGACAATGGCCAGTAAAGCGCCAATCAATCCTACTTTCGGAAAAAACATCCCTAAAAATACAAGAATTCCGATACTCATAATGAGAATCCCTAACCCTTTTGAAAAACCATAAGTATTATTTC
>JAEXFF010000045.1 GCA_023400335.1 Bacteroidota bacterium | reverse complement strand
GTATATAGTAATCCGACCGATAATGAAGAAATAGGGGTGACTTTGACAATACCGATTTTTGATTGGGGGGCTAAAAAAGCCCGGGTTGAATCCAGTAAACTGGCTATGCAGTCGGATGAAATCGAGTTAGAAGAACAGAAAAAGGAAATTGTGATCAATATCCGGCAGATATGCCGTAATTTACCGACTTTGATCAATCAGATTAATATCAAGAAAAAAAGTATAGAAAATGCAGAACGGACTTATGAAATTAATTTGGAAAAATACAGGAACGGGAATTTGTCCGGTATGGATCTGCAGCAATATCAGTCCCAGCTGACTCAGGCGAAACAGGAATATACCAATGCCTTGATTCAGTATAAACTGGAATTATTGAATTTAAAGGTGCAGACTCTCTGGGATTTTGAGACGAACAGGTCTTATTTGCCGATGAACTTGGTAAGATAGAGGCGTTTGTAGCAGGCGTTGACCCTGTTGTTTTACGGGAAGTTTGTTTTAAAATGAGTAAAAAATTACAATACGATATAAAAATAAGATAATATGAATAGTTATTCTAACCTTGTGGGTGTTATTGCTTTACTAATTGTGTGCTATGCTTGTGGGGGAGACCGGAGTAATCAATCGTCAGAAACCACAACTCCTGTTTGGGTAGAAGATATACGCCCGCGGACAATAGAAGAGTATGTTACTACGACCGGGACGGCTAAGGCCGTAAAGACCGGCGAAATAAAATCGGAAATGAACGGTGCATATCGTTTACAGAAAAATCCGGTGACGGGAAAGCCTTACCGTTTGGGAGATATTGTAGAAGCCGGTGCTGTCATTATCCGTCTGGAAAATAAGGAATACGAGAATAATGTGCAATTGGAAAGTAAAAAATTGCAGATCCAGATTACCGAAAAGGAGTGGGAAGGACAGCAAAGTTTATTGGAGAAAGGGGGGACGACCGAAAAAGAGGTGAATAATGCCAAGACTTCTTTTATCAATGCTAAGCTGGAGCTGGAAAATGCTTACATTACTCTGGGAAAGATGGAAATCAAAGCCCCTTTCCGGGGAGTAATAGTCAATTTGCCTTATTATACTGAAAATGTCGAAGTTGCTTCCGGTTCGGTAATGTTGGGAGTAATGGATTACAGTAAGATGTATATGGAGACCCAGTTTCCGGAAAATGTCATGACGAAAGTTAAAGTAGGGCAAAAGGTAAATGTGACTAATTATAATATCAAGGCGGATACTTTGCAAGGTAAGCTGACGCAGCTTTCTCCTGCTGTTAATGAGGAAACCCGTACGTTTGCCGGATTTATTGAAATCGAGAATCCGGATTTGAAATTACGTCCGGGAATGTTTGCTAAAGCAGATGTTGTTACAGTAAAAAAGGACTCGGTTCTGTCCGTGCCCAAGGAAATCATTACCACCCGGCGTGGAAATAAAATTGTATTTACAGTAGATCGCTCTTCTGCAGAAGAGAAAATCATTGAAACAGGTATTAGCGATGATCAGTTTACAGAAGTGATAAAAGGTTTGAATAAGGGAGAAAAGGTAGTTGTCAAAGGATATGAATGGTTGAGAAACAGAAGTAAAGTAAAAGTTATGAAATAATAGGGGAAACGGGTTTTTATGTGGAGACCGGAAGGGTAGGAAATATAAAATATCTCCCTGTAAAAGTAAGTATTGGACGATGAATCATATTACAAGATTTGCAGTAAAATATCCTGTGAGTGTATTGATGATTACCTTGGCAGTCTGTCTGTTGGGGATCATTTCTTATAATAAACTGGGGACAGACTTGTTTCCGGATTTAAAAAATCCGGCCTTATATATTGACCTTCAGGCAGGTGAGAGACCTCCTGAAGAAATGGAAAAACAGTTTGTTGAAAATATAGAAGCTTTGGCTGCCCGTCAGGACGGGGTAAAAAATGTGAACAGTGTTTGCAAGGCGGGTTCGGCTACGGTTACCGTAGAATACGGTTGGGATCAGGATATGGATGCCGCATATTTGGATTTACAGCGTAGTTTATCGTCGGTTTCCCAGAATACGGAGATTACTTCTTTTAATGTTTCGCGTTATGATGTGAATGCTGCGCCGGTGATGACAATAGCGTTGACTCACAATGAGATTAGCGATATGAATGAGCTCCGCAAAATTGCTGAGAATTATATGCGGAGTGAACTAGTGCGTTTAGACGGTGTGGCGGATATTCAGTTAAACGGTGAGGAAAATGCTTATATAGAAATAAAAACTGATCCTTATATGCTGGAGGCTTTTAATCTTACTGCAGATGCAATTGCCGGTAAGATAGAAAGTGTCAATCAAAATGTCTCCGGAGGAACAATAGTGAATGAAGATATCCAATACAGTATAAAGGGGGTCCATTTACTTAAAAACATTGAAGATATCGGTAATGTCATCGTGGCATTCAAACAATCATCTACCGGTCAGAATGAAGAAATACAAACTTCTGCTGCAGTTAAGGCTCCGGTTTATTTAAAAGATGTCGCTACGATACGTTCGGTAAATAAAGAACCGGATAATATCACCCGTTTTAACGGAAACCGCTGTCTGGGAATAAGTATTTATAAAGAAAACAAATACAATACAGTAAAAGTGGTGGAAAATATTCAGGATAAATTAGCCGAATTACGGAAAAGTATGCCTGGATATGAATTCAGTATTATCAGTAATCAGGGAGAGTTTATCGGAGCTTCTATAGGTGAGGTAAAAGATTCTGCGCTGATCGGAATCTTTTTGGCTGTTATCGTTTTATATGTCTTTTTACGCCGTATTAATACAACTTTAATTGTAAGTGTTTCCATCCCGATTTCGATTATTGCAACATTTAATTTGATGTATTTTAACGGATTGTCCATGAATATTATGACTTTAGGAGGATTGGCTTTGGGAGCAGGTATGTTGGTGGACAATGCGATTGTGGTAATGGAAAATATTTTCCGGAATCTGGAAAATGGATTGACGGCTAAAGAAGCTGCAATACGGGGTGCATCGGAAGTATCGGGGGCTATTACATCTTCTACTTTAACCACAATTGTCGTCTTTCTCCCGATTGTTTATATACAGGGAGCTGCCGGAGAATTGTTTAAAGAACAAGCCTGGACGGTTACTTTCTCTTTATTGTCTTCGCTTTTTGTAGCGCTGTTATTTATACCGATGCTATCTTCTTGTTTTGTCCGGCAGAATAAAAAGGAAATAAAATCTATTCAGATTAAAGGATACGGGCATTTTGTGGGGAAATTACTGAGACATCGGTACAGTGTCGTTTTGGGGGCAGCAATATTAATTGCTTGTAGTTATGCTACCTTGCCTTTAATCGGTATGGAATTTATGCCCAAAGCCGGTTCGAGGGAATTGAATGTGAAACTTACCTTGGAACCGGGCACCCGTTTGCAAAGTACGGACTATGCTGCAGAGTCTGTTGAGCAGACGATTAGAGAGTTGGGAGGAGAAGACATCGAGTGGATGTATACATTAATAGGTCCCTCGCATACGGATACGGAATCCGGAAAAAATACGAAAGAAGAAAATCAGGCGGAGATTAAGATAAAGCTAAAATCAGAGGCAAAAATAGATGCTGATTATTTGGTTATGGCTTTGGGGAAAAATGTGAATATGCCTGAAGGGGTAGAACTTACCTATGAGAAAGAGCAATCTGCATTACAGACGGCTCTGGGGACGGAGGGATCTCCTTTAGTGGTGGAAATCCGGGGGGATGATATCGAAATCCTGGAGCAATTGTGTGATGAGCTGAAACTGAAACTGGGAAGAGTAGAAGGTTTATTTGATGTCAATACTTCGATGGAGAAAGGTTCTCCTGAAGTGAATATTGCTTTAGACCGTCTGCGGAGCGGTATTTATGAAGTGGATATTGCTTCAGTGGCTCAACAAGTCAATGATCAGTTGAATGGTAAAAGCGCAGGAAGCTATGATGTTCAGGGAGAACCTGTAGATATTGGGATTCGTGTACCGGAAACCCCTTTGGCCAATTTACAAAATATGGAAATTTACCAGGGAGAAAAAAAATATCGGTTGGGAGAAATTGCAGAAATTTTAGTGACGACGGCTCCTAAAGAAGTTATCCGAAATAATCAGAGCCGGGTAGGAGAAGTGAGGGCTATGCTGGAGAAAAAATATTCTTTAGGTGACGTTACTCCGGCTGTACGCGCTTGTATTGCAGAAATGGAATTTCCGGCGAAATATTCAGCTAAAATAACAGGAGAAGAAGAGAAGCGGGCAGAGTCCTTCAACGGTTTGGGATTTGCTTTGATTTTATCCATTGTATTGGTTTATATGGTTATGGCTGCACAATTTGAATCTTTAAGGCATCCTTTTACCATTCTGTTGACAATTCCTTTGGCGGGTGTAGGAAGTATACTGGCTTTTTTACTGATGGGTCAGACTTTAAATATGATGGCTTTTATCGGGATTATTATGTTGGCTGGTATAGCTGTAAACAGCTCGATTATTTTGGTCGACCGTATCAATCAGTTGAAGGAACAGGGATTATCTTTAAACGAAGCTATTATGCAGGCTGCCCAACAGCGTATCCGTCCCATTATCATGACAAGTCTCACGACAATTTTAGCTTTATTGCCCATGTGTTTCGGTTTTGGAGAGGGAGCTTCTCTCCGCTCTCCCATGGCTTTGGCTGTAATTGGAGGATTGCTGACTTCTACTGTATTGACTTTAATCGTTATCCCTTGTGTATATTATATTTTTGATCGGAAACCAAAGTCTCGGGATAAAAGGGAAGTCTGATTTTATGGCTTTGCAATATTTTGATGTGTAACATGGATAGATTAATAAAACGCCGGGTTCTGATTTCTATGCTTTTCATCGGATTAACGCTGATGGGATATTTTTCTTATCGTTTTCTTCCGATGGAATTGTATCCGAATGCTGAATTACCGGAATTAAGCGTATATGTTAGTGCAAATACAGAATTGGACCCGAAATATATTGAAAATCAGGCGGTCATTCCGATAGAGGGCGTAATCAGTAC
>JAEXFF010000398.1 GCA_023400335.1 Bacteroidota bacterium | reverse complement strand
TGCCAAAGCAAAATCTGAAGAATACGAGGAAGAGTTCTATTAAGGGCTCTTTCTTTTATTTTTATCCTAGATTAGACAAAGCGCTATTCTAGGTTAGAATCCGTACGCAGGTTACTGGAAACAAAGTTATATTTGTAATGTGAAAAATTCCCGGGGAGGGATTTTCATAAAAACAATTCAAAGGAGGATGTTGCATGTCGTGTTTATTTTTTCTCGGAGGAATGTTTGTGGGAATTGTCATCACTTGCTTTTTCTACCAGAAAACATCTGGACATGGATATTTCACAGTTATGCCATATTCAGATGATGAGATTTCTATTGATGAGGGTTTCTACTCAGTAAAAGTCTCTTTACCGAAAGACGTAAACCTCGTAAACAAAGCCATGGTTATTCTGCATAATTCGCACAAATAACAGTTCCTATTACGGAAACGTATTAATTTATTTTTAAAGGAGGAATTCAAAATGGAAACTATCGAAAAACTGTTAAAGAGCGAATTGGAGGAAGAACTTGAGGCTTTGGGTGAAGCAGAGCTTGGTTCAGACGATTACAAAGTAGCCGTCGAAGGAATCACTAAGCTTATGGACAGACAGATTGAGATCAGCAAGCTTAACACTGAATACGAGCTTAAAAGAGATGCACGAGAAATCGATACAGATCTTAAAGTTCAGCAGATGAAAGCAGATGCTAAGGATCGAAAAATCAAGTATGCCATAAGTATTGGTGAGACAGTCGTATCTACTGCAGTAATTATCTGGGGCACTTTGAAATCATTCAAATTCGAGGAAAACGGAACAATTACTACAATAATGGGACGAGGTTTCATTAACAAGCTTCTTCCGAAGAAGTAAAATACGGATAAGCAGGGACGCTGGGGAAACTTGGCGTCTTTGTTTTATTTCGTTTACACAATTATGTAGGCGTAGTATAATTAATTGGTACATTCAACTCCATGGGGGGAATACGAAAGATGAAAGAAAAATTGTTATCAAAGAAAATACTACCAGTTCTACTATGTGTGATACTCATTGTAGGCTCCGTATGTTTCGGAACATTCATAGCAAGTAAACCTAAGACCTATAAGAAAACAATAGCCGAGCTTAACGAAAAATCAGCAGACGTTGCTAAAATGTCAGTCGCTACATTGGGGATGTCTACTCTAATTGCAGCTGTTCCGGGAGACACAACTACTCCAATCGCTGATTATCTTGTAGATTTGAATTCATGGTTGCTGATAATCATGATGGTTTTGACGCTGGAAAAATATTTATTGACGATAATCGGAAAAGCGGTATTTTGGCTCATAATACCTATAGGATTAGCTTTGATTGGGATAAGTATTCCTCCCAAAAGTCAATCACTAAAGATAAGAGGTTTTAACATTCTATTGGTTGGTTTTTTAGTATGGGCGATTGTCCCTACCGGAATGATGATATCCTGGGATATTGAAAGAACGTACAGTTTTTCGGTAAGCGATGTTGCCAACGAGACCGAGAGTATTCAGAATAAAGCAGCGGAAATAGAGGAGAATGACGATTCTGAGGAGTCAGATGATAAAGAGGATGGAAACATCATAAGTGGATTTATTTCAAAAGCCAAAGATGCCGTTGAAGATGTTGTTATAAACCCTCTTGAGGAAAAGGTCGCTCAGGCCAAGAAAATGGTGAATGCCGTAGTCAACGCGATTATCGTTTTAGTTATAACATCTTGTGTGATTCCGTTGTTCACTTTAATTGCGTTCTTATTATTGATAAAAATAACATTGCATTTAGATCTACTCGGGGAGATGGATTCCGTGCGGTTGGCATTGGTTTCAGGAAAGAAGAATGCACTTAGTAAAAACAAAATTAAACACAAAAAATCTTAAAGTTTACGTAAGAGCTTATATCAAAATGGTATAGGCTCTTTTTTTTTTTAGTCGCTAAAATTACAAGCTCTTTAATGAAAAAATTGAAAGGAGAAACATCTATGAATAACGAGAAAATTGTAAAACACATACATTGGGGAGCGAATAACAGTTATCAAAATAATTATGTTATAGTTTTATGGAGTGATTATACGTGGGAACAGTTCAATCTTGGACCAGAGCCATATATCAAAGGTAAAACTATGAAACAGCATTATAATTTTGGTAAAGCAATAACCAGTAAAATGACCAAAAACCAATTCATAGAATATTTGAATAAAAAGAAAGTAGAGATTGAGTCCTAACCAGGGCTCTTTCTTTTTTTTTTTTTTACGAGGAGAATATGAGATACCATTACAATAAGCCAGATCATTATACATCCATGTACGGACAGACTTATATTTGTGATCACCCGGTATACAGTCATTGTACATTATATAAAATTGGAGAAAAGGGCCTGGCTGTTATTCAGCAGCGTTATATTCCGGAAATAAAGTCAACATGTTGGACCGAAATTGATCCATGGCTGGTTGATGCTTTATATTTACATGAAGGTTTCAAAAAGTTCTTCGATGATCGTGCTGGAAAGTGCAACGATGGATTATATCCTACAACCAGTATCAGGCAGATTATGTGGGCTTTGAAGATGAAACCTTTGAAACGAGAACGCTGGGAAACCTGTTTCGATCGCCGGAGTATTTAGCGAAAATTACATTCTGTATTATGAAAGGAGTGATTATTTATGCGAGAATTGAATAAAAATGCGTGGGTATTTGAAATGACCGTTGATGAATCATGCAAAAATATCGATGATATCGAGGATATTATTAGACAATCTAATGGTAC
>JAEXFF010000339.1 GCA_023400335.1 Bacteroidota bacterium | reverse complement strand
TCGTCAGTTCCGGTTTTAACGTAAAAAATCCTAAAACCCCTAAAAATTAACATACTGTTTTTCTTTCATTTCTGTTTAGCTCTTATTTTTGACTACCGGAAAGGAAGCGAAAAATGTATAAGGAAATCCAGATTTGCAGAGTCGATACAACAACCCATATTGAACTTTTTTACTATGAAGAGGGGCTTTGTGCCGGTTTCCCTTCGCCGGCGGAAGATTATATGGAAATGGTCCTGGATCTGAATAAATTACTGATCCACAATCCTTCCTCTACCTTTTTCGGGAAAGTAGTGGGAAATTCCCTTCAGGAAGCCGAAGTTTATGAAGGAGATATATTAATTATCGATAAATCCCTTACTCCGGCAAACGGGAATATCACGGTATGTTTTATCGACGGTGATTTTACATTAAAATTTTTCGAACGGAAAGCTGATTATGTTTTATTAAAACCGGCCAACAAATCCTACAAGCCTATAAGAGTGACAAAAGACAATAATTTTCAGATATGGGGAGTAGTAACAGCCATTATAAAACCGCAGGTAAAACGATGGTAGGTCTTATAGATGCCAATAACTTTTACGTAAGTTGCGAACGGGTATTCCGGCCGGATTTGGAAAACCGGCCCGTTATCGTATTATCGAATAATGACGGTTGTGTGGTGTCGCGCTCTCAGGAAGCCAAAGCCCTGGGCATAAAAATGGGAGTTCCGTTTTATCAGCTCGAAAAATTAATAAAAGAACAGGGTATCGTTTCTTTTTCTTCCAATTATCCTCTGTACGGGGATATGAGTCAAAGAGTTGTCTTTACAGTTCAAAGGTACGTACCTTCTATTGAAATTTATTCTATCGATGAATGCTTCCTTTTCTTTGAGGGATTCGGAAATTATAATTTAGAAGAATACGGGAGAAAGATAACCAAAATCCTAAAACAAAACACCGGAATTCCAACCAGTCTCGGGATTGCTGCTACAAAGACACTAGCCAAAGTAGCCAGTAAATTCGCCAAAAGGAATCCTGGCTACCACAGTGTCTGTATGATTGATACGGAGGCAAAAAGAGAGAAGGCTTTAAAACTTTTTCCGACAGAAGAAATCTGGGGCATAGGAAAACAATATGAAAAATTTCTGAGTCATCAGGGTATTAAAACAGCTTTCGACTTTATCCAACAACCGGAGAGCTGGGTAAGCCGGAACCTGAAAGTCGCGGGCGTCAGGACCTGGAAAGAATTACAAGGCATTCCCTGTATTCCCAAAGAAGAAAACAGGAAGAAAAAAAGTATCTGTACTTCCCGAAGTTTTTCAGGTATGATCGGAAATTATGGGATCCTATGCGAAGCCGTGGCCAATTTTGCAGCAGCATGTGCTCTCAAACTCCGCAAAGAAGGAACGGCTGCCGGAAGCCTTATCGTTTTTATCCTGACCAATCCCTTCAGGGACGATCTGGCACAATATCATAAAAGTGAGAAAATAAAGTTAGCTACCGAAACAAATATCACCGGAGAAATAATATCTGCAGCTTTAAGCGTCCTGAAAAAAGTATACATCCCTGGATATCAATACAAAAAAGCAGGAGTTATCGTAACAGATATTGTACCTCAGTGTGAAATCCAGGGAAATCTTTTCGCTGCGGAAAACAGGCGACGATATCGTATACTAGACCATGAAATGGATACCATAAACCGGAAAGAAGGTCCCGATACCGTAAAACTTTGCATACAGGGAAATGATGAAAAATGGAAATTAAAAAATCAATATTTATCCAAACGTTACACTACCCGTTGGGATGAATTAATAGAAATAAAATAATTTCGGTCCCACGAGCCGTTGATTAATGAATTTTCACTCCTGACGAATGAAATTTAATCAGAAATGTCAGTTCATTAATCAGCGAAACGTTAATTTATTCCTGTTCTCCGTATCATTTACGCTCAAAACAAGCGCTCCCTGCTTATTTTATCTTTTACCCGTTAAAATAAGCTTTCGATCAGACGATCGTCAGCGGGATGAGGCAATGTCACTTTAAGGGAAGGATTCTCCTGCATGGCTCGTTTTATGGCAAACACAGCCCCTTCATTGCGAGCCCAGCTCCGCCGGGAAATACCATTATTGACATCCCAAAACAACATATTCTTCAAGCGCCTTTCTGCTTCCCGGGAACCGTCGAGTACCATTCCAAAACCGCCGTTAATGACTTCTCCCCAACCGACTCCGCCTCCGTTGTGAATAGACACCCAAGTCGCTCCACGGAAAGAATCACCTATAACATTCTGGACAGCCATATCGGCAGTAAATTTGGAACCGTCGTATATATTGGAAGTTTCCCGGTAAGGAGAATCCGTCCCCGATACGTCGTGATGATCCCGTCCCAGCACTACCGGAGCAGATAATTGTCCTTCAGCAATCGCCCGGTTAAAAGCTTCTGCAATCTGAATACGTCCTACAGCATCCGCATACAGTATACGAGCCTGCGAACCGACTACCAGATGATTTTCCCCGGCTGCCTTTATCCAGCGGATATTATCCTGCATTTGCTGTTGAATTTCCCGGGGAGCCTCCAGGGCCAGCTTCTCCAAAACTTCAGCGGCCAAAGCATCTGTTTTAGCCAGATCTTCCGGTTTGCCGCTTGTACATACCCAGCGGAAAGGTCCGAAACCATAATCAAAACACATCGGCCCCATAATATCCTGCACATAAGAAGGATATTTAAAATCTCCATTGGGCTTTAAAATAGCTGCTCCTGCCCGCGAAGACTCCAATAAGAAAGCATTCCCATAGTCAAAGAAATAAGTACCGAAACGGTCCACACATTTATTGATGGCAGCTACATGCCGCCTCAGGGAAGCCTGTACTTTTTCTTTAAATAACTCAGGCTCTTCCGCCATCATACGTTTACTCTCTTCAAAACTCTGCCCTACCGGATAGTATCCGCCCGCCCAGGGATTATGCAAAGAAGTCTGATCTGACCCTAATTCAACTGTAATATCACTCTCCGCCAAACGTTCCCACAAATCGACCACATTTCCCTGATAGGCAATGGAAACAATTTCTTTCTCCGCTTTAGCCTTCTTTACCCTCTGCATCAGTACCTCCAGATCCTCTATCACCTCGTCTACCCATTTCTGCCTGTAACGGGTCTGGGTCGCTTTCGGATTGATTTCCGCCGTGATACTGACACAACCGGCGATATTACCTGCCTTGGGCTGTGCTCCCGACATTCCCCCCAGACCTGCGGTGACAAACAGCTTACCTGCCAGACTTTCTCCGTGTTTGGCTATTTTACGTCCCGCATTTAAAACAGTAATGGTGGTCCCGTGTACTATACCCTGAGGACCAATATACATAAAAGACCCGGCTGTCATCTGCCCGTACTGGGAAACTCCCAGCGCATTAAATCTTTCCCAATCATCGGGTCTGGAATAATTAGGAATGACCATTCCATTGGTAATCACCAACCGGGGAGCCTCCTTATGGGAAGGGAACAATCCCATCGGATGACCGGAATATAAAACCAGAGTCTGTTCGTCCGTCATCTCCGACAAATATTTCATCGTCAGCCGGTACTGGGCCCAATTCTGGAATGCAGCTCCGTTCCCACCATAGGTTATCAGTTCGTGAGGATGCTGGGCTACTGCTTTATCCAGGTTATTCTGAATCATTACCATAATAGCTGCCGCCTGTAAACTCTTATGCGGATAATCCATTATATTACGGGCATGCATCTCATAGGCCGGACGGAAACGGTACATATAAATACGCCCGTATTTTTCCAGTTCTTCCGCAAATTCCGGAGCCAATACGGCATGATGCCGGGGATCAAAATATCGTAAAGCATTCCGGACAGCCAATTGCTTTTCTTCCCGCTTCAAAATATCCTTCCGCTTAGGAGCATGGTTGATTTCCGGATCGTAAGGCCGGGGAGCTGGTAATTCCGTAGGGATCCCCTCCCGAATCGATTGCTGAAATTCTTCTAAAGTCATATAAATATTCATTAAGTTCTTTTAATGTGCTAATTTAATATTTTCAAACGATTCCGGAAAAGAAACGACCGATTTTCCGGAAAATCTCTTCGGGAAGGTGTAAATATTCGAATGTTCAAAGGGATAAATAAGGAAGGAGAAAAGAGGGGTGCTTAAAGATGTAAAAGTTTTTCCGGTTTTCCGGTAAGGATTCGGATCAGAAAGCCAGACTCGTTACGACAGGTCAGCAGTGCAATATTTATGCGGCATGGGATGACCTCCGGCAATGACTCTTTTCACACAGAAACCTTTCAATAAAGCCGTAAGCACGGAAGAATACTTTTTCAGGAAATCAAAAAATAGTAAAAGAATTGGGTTTAATCACAATCCCGACACGTACGCAACGTTGAAAATATTTATATT
>JAEXFF010000255.1 GCA_023400335.1 Bacteroidota bacterium | reverse complement strand
CCCTTAATGTTAGCACAAAATACATTACCTACGTCAATTTTTACTTGTTTCATAACCAATCATATTTTATTGTTTTATAAGACAAAGGGACGGTTCTTTTGTCACCGCCCAAATATATAATAATGGCCCATCTTAATATAAGAAAATATTTTTATTTTAATCATAACTCCTCCTTAATTCTAAATACATTTTTTCGGATTTATGGATGATCCGCCTATAGACACCTAACTATCTGGTCCTATTTATTTTATACAATCCCATAAATACAAATAACACTTCTGTATTTTTCTGATTTTTTAAAATAACAATTCTGCACAAAATCCGAGTGTAAAGAGAAAGAAGAAAGCTAGAATAAAAAAGGTGACAAAAGAACCGTCCCTTTGTCACTTTTGATAAAAAAAATCTGAAAAATGTCTATTTTTTTGACACTTTTATGGATTTATCCGGGAGGATTTATAGTTTTGAATGATAAATTCTGAGACAAAATGGCAAAAAAAGGAATAATATTAGTAGTAGATGATAATAAATCCGTATTGACAGCAGTAGGATTATTATTGGGAAGTTATTTTGAAAAGGTAATCACTTTATCGACTCCCGAACGTATTCCTGCAGTATTATCGGCAGAACGGGTAGACGTCGTTTTACTGGACATGAATTTTTCAGCTGCCATCAATACCGGTAACGAAGGATTGTACTGGCTTTCGAAAATCAAGGAACAAATTCCGGAACTCCCTGTCGTTTTATTTACTGCCTACGCAGATATCGAACTGGCCGTCAAAGCAGTAAAAGAAGGGGCAACGGATTTTGTGGTAAAGCCCTGGGACAACGCAAAACTAGTAGCAACTTTACTCTCGGCCTACCGGTTGAGAGAATCCCAAAATGAGGTCAAGCAACTGAAAGAAGAAAAGAATGTACTGAAAAACCAGTTGAACAGCGAACCTTCCATGTTGTGGGGAAGTTCCCCGGAAATCATGCAGGTATATAACCTGGTATGCAAAGTAGCCAAAACGGACGCCAATATTTTGCTTACCGGCGAAAATGGCACCGGGAAAGAAATGATTGCCCGGGAAATTCACCGTTTATCCAACCGTTCCAACGAAGTAATGATTTCCGTCGATATGGGAGCCGTAACGGAAACACTCTTTGAAAGTGAATTGTTCGGGCATGTGAAAGGAGCCTTTACCGATGCCCGGGAAGACCGCGCAGGAAAATTCGAAGCAGCTAATAAAGGCACCCTTTTTTTGGATGAAATTGGAAATTTATCCTATGCTCTGCAGGCCAAATTACTGACAGCCCTTCAAAACCGTAAAATTACCCGGGTCGGTTCCAATAAACCCATAAATACCGATATCCGCCTGATATGTGCCACGAACCGGAATATTCAGGAAATGGTACAACAAAATCATTTCCGGGAAGATTTACTCTACCGGATTAATACTATTCACATTGAAATTCCTCCGCTCCGGGAAAGGAAAGAGGACATCGTACCTTTAGCCGAATATTTCCTGAAAAAATATTCTTCTAAATATGGGAAAAACTGCAATATGTTATCAACCACCCAGGAAAAATTACAGGAATATAAATGGCCCGGGAATATACGGGAATTACAACATGCTATCGAAAAAGCCGTGATCATGTGCGAAGGAAATATAATCAAGCCCTCAGATTTTTTCTTTAAAACGGTAACAACTACTTTTATCGATAAAAATGAAACGCTGGAAGATATGGAAAAACAAATGATCCAACACGCTTTGGACCGCAGTAACGGAAATTTATCGGCCGTAGCCACCCAGCTGGGAATTACCCGCCAAACCCTTTATAATAAAATGAAAAAATACAGTTTATAAAATCCGGGGTTCATCCCTTTCGTAAAAATGAGTCTGCAAAATGTAAATTATAGAATATGTTCCGGAGGATTTCACTACACCTTTTATTTTTTATCCTGATCATTATCGGCTGTTCTGTCGCTTCAGCCGCTCTTTTCTATTTTTCTTATAAAGGCTGGGGAATTATATGTGCTCTAGGAGCTATTATCTATATATCCAAAACCCTTACTCTCTATAATTCGGTAAACCGTAAGCTGGCTTATTTTTTCGAAGCCATCGAAAATGACGATTATTCCATTAATTTTATCGAGAAAAAAGGAACCAGTTCGGAAATGTTTCTGAGTTACATCCTGAATAAAATGAAAAATGTTCTTCAGAAAATCCGTATCGAGGCTCAACAAAAAGAAAAATTCTATGAACTGATTTTAGGTAGTATTCATTCCGGTATTGTGATATTAAATTCAAAAGGTTTTGTATTACAAGCAAATACAGCTGCTTTAAAACTTCTGGGACTGGATGTCTTTACTCATATCCGGCAACTGGACAGAGTAGATCCGGCATTGACGGGTTTATTTGAAACGATCCGGCCCGGAGATAATAAGACCTCTTCCCTGACAATGGAAAGAGGAAGCGTACAATTGAGTATAAAAGCTTCAGGAATGACAATGGAAAACGAATTCGTACGCCTGATCGTCATCCACGATATCAATAATGAAATGGATGAGAAGGAAATTGAGTCCTGGATCAAGCTTATACGTGTATTATCGCACGAGATTATGAATTCTATTGCTCCCATTACTTCTCTTAGTGACACATTATTAACCCTATACGAAGATAAAAATGTCCCCGACAACGACATCCGTTCGAATGCTATCAGTGGACTTCATGTCATCAGTGAAACCAGTAAAGGCCTGGTGTCATTTGTTGAATCCTACCGTAAGTTCACTCGTATTCCAACCCCCGCACGGGAATTGTTCAACGTAAGTGAATTCATTCAACGCATCGTCATTCTTTGTAGTGCTGAAGACAATTTTAACTCCGTAAAAATAGATATGTCCGGCGTTCCGGAAGATTTAAAATTATATGCCGACTCTAATTTATTAGGACAGGTACTCATCAATATTGTAAAAAATGCGATTCAGGCTTTATCCGGACGTCAAAACGCTGCCATTGTAATCAAAGCCTGGAAGACAGAAAACGACCGGACAATTTTCACTATTAAAGACAATGGACCCGGTATACCGGAAGAATTGATAAAACAGATTTTTGTACCTTTCTTTACAACAAAAGAATTAGGTTCCGGAATCGGTTTGAGTATAGCCCGTCAAATTATGCGAGCACACGGAGGTTCCATCCGCGTTCATTCTGTCCCCAATAAAGAAACACAATTTACAATTGAATTATAAATTAAAATTCCAACAAAAAGCCATAAGTTATCCTGTTTGAAAACTATAACGTAAAACAGTAGAGCCTCTGCATCACCTGAAGTTTCATGACTGAGTATTTTATCTTTGGATAGAGACCTTTAAAGGCCGCTTAATGCTTCCGTTCGCTTCAGAATTAGATCACTGAAACGGCAGAGAAATATTAACCCGGAATAAAATGCCATTTATTATTTTAGTTAAGAAAATTAAAAATCCTTTTAAAAGGACAACAGCATTTTAAAGATGAGAAAAAGAAAATTGGGTGACAAAAGAACCGTCCCCTTGTCACCGAATGACAGATTTGATATTTTCGATTAAAAGAGATAGGGCAACAGAATTGAATCCACCTTCCGGTATGATTACATCAGCATATTTTTTAGAGGGTTCTACAAATTCTTCATGCATTGGTTTTACCGTGGAAATGTACTGATTGATTACAGAGGTCATACTTCTGCCCCTTTCCTGTACATCCCGTAAAATCCGACGAGCTAAACGGATATCCGCATCTGTATCTACATATACTTTAATATCCATCAGATCCCGTAAGGCTTTATTTTCAAAAATCAGAATTCCTTCTACAATCAATACCTTGGCAGGGATCATTTTTACCGTTTCCCTCAACCGATTGTGCTCGACAAAAGAATATACAGGCCGCTGGATAGGAACGCCGTCCTTCAGCGTCCGCACATGTCCGATCATCATTTCCGTATCAAAGGATTGAGGATGGTCATAGTTCAATTTCCTTCTTTCCTCCATACTGAGATCATTATTTGCCTTATAATAATAATCGTGACTCAAGGTGATCACTTCCTCTTCCGCAAAAGCTTCCCTCAATTTCCGTACCAACGTACTTTTACCGGAACCGGTACCTCCGGCAACTCCTATAACTGTTGTATTCATATGCAGATACTTACGGATTTCTGTTTACAGGCAAATCTCTATACCGCCTTCCCTCCCTCTTTTAAAAAATTTCTCCTCCTCTCCGGCCTTTACCTGGAATTTCCTTCTATCGGACAAATATATAAAAAGTATTCGCTGACTACAAAAGTAAAAAGACATTGAATCTGCTTTGTTTCTTTCCTTCTGATCTATTAAATAAATGTTTAAAATTAAATTATTTTTGTCTTTTCTTCTTGTCAAATAATTTCACACTGTTGTCTATTTTTTTGACACCATAATAAAATTAATAAGTAACAAAATACTAATAATTAATATTTTACAATTCTGGCACGTTTTTAGCAGAATTCCTTACAAATACAGAAAAATAGAAATCACGAAAAAACTAAATAAAATGGTAAAAATCGGTATCACTTTACTGGCTGTCCTGATTACCTTTCAAAGTTTTGGTCAGGAAAAGAAATGGACACTACAGGAATGCATTGATTATGGTGTGGAGCAAAGTCTGACAATGGAGCGTCAACTACTCAATAATAAAGTTAACAATGTAAATTTAAGGGACGCCCGTTTGGATCTACTTCCCAGCCTGAGCGGTTCTTCCAGCTTAGAATATAGTTTCGGACGTTCGATTGGGGCCGACAATACTTATGTTGATTCCCGTATACTTGCCAATAACTACCGGGTTGGGGCCAATCTCAATCTTTTTTCCGGTTTTACGGCCATCAACACTTTGCGTTACCGGAAAGTATCCCAGCTAAAGGGATTGCAAGACTCCGAGAAGACAGCCAACGATATCGCTGTAAACATCATGCAGGCCTTCTACGATCTGGCTTATGCAGAAGGATTAATCGAAATTTCTCAGGAGCAGCTGGAAAACGCCCGTTTACAACTAAAAAGAATGGAACGTCAGCATGAGCTGGGTATCAAACCCAAAAGTGATCTGTTTGACATACAAGCCCAGGTGGCTGAAAGCGAATATAATCTGATTGCAAATCAGAATAAAAAAGCAACTGCTTTAGTAACCCTTAAACAAACAATGAATTATAACCCTGACGAAGAACTGGATATAGAAGTTTCTTCTCTGAGTAGCCGTATTCCGGAAAATCATGAATTGAATATTACAGAAATATACGGAAAAGCAAAAGAAGATTTACCCGAAGTAAGTGCAGCAGAATATGCCTTCCGGGCTGCCCAGCTGAACTGGTATATTACAAAAGGTCAGTTGTTCCCAAGTTTTAATGCTTCCGGAACGCTGAACACCTACTACTATGATTCCCAGGACAATTCCTTTCATTCCCAAATAAAGAATAATCTCGGAAAAAGTTTCGGATTCAGCGTAAGCATTCCCATTTTCGGAGGCCTTTCGCGCCACTCTACTGTTTCCCGCAGCAAATACCAGATGCAGGATACAGAATTTGCTTATCAGGAAATGTTACAGTCTGTATATAAAGAAATTGAACTTGCCGTATTGGACCTAAAAGCTGCTTCCCGGGAATACGACATGGCCATAAAAAAACAGAACTTCAGTCAATTGTCTTATGAAGCAAACCAAAAAAAATATGAACAGGGATTAGTGACAATTATCGACTTAAACACCAGTGACAATAATCTGAGGCAGGCAAAACTCGATGTATTGAAAGCCCAACTGACTTATGGAATCAAAAAAAGAATGGTAGATTTTTACAGAGGTGCTCCTTTGCAGGCTAAGATCAAATATTAAAAATAAGAAAAACCTTATTGAATAACAATTAAAATATATATCATGGATAAGATTATCGAACAGAAAAAAGGATTGAAGAAAAAACATATTCCTTATATTTTAGGGGGAGCTTTTGTATTGCTCTTTATCGGATGGCTGGTTTTTGGAAACCACAGTTCAACTTTAAGGGTAGAAAAGGATAAAATTACCATTGAAGAAATCAAAAAAGGAACTTTCAACGATTATATCCGCATTATGGGAAATGTAGAGCCGATCACTTTTATCCAGTTGAGTGCTATGGAAGGTGGACGGGTTATTGAAAAAGTGGTCGAAGAAGGAGCTATGGTAAAAGCCGGAGACATTATCGTTAAACTCGAGAATCCCAATTTATCGATGGAGATCCTGAAAAGTGAAGCCGATTTGGCTTATCAGGAAAACGAATTGAGAAACACTTTGCTTTCCATGGAAAAAGAAAAAATCAGCATTCGCCAGGACCGTTTGCAAAGTGAACTGAATGTTACCCGGAACAGACGGAAGTACGAACAGAATAAAAAATTATACGAAGAAGATCTGATCGCAAAAGAAGACTACCTGACTGCAAAAGAGGATTACGAAACATCCATACAAAATAACGATATGTTGATTGAGCGTCAGAAACAGGATTCCATGTATCGTGAAATCCAGATTGAAAACATGGCGGAAAGCTTGAAAAGTATGCAGAGAAACCTCAAATTGGTCCGGGAAAGGTATGAAAACCTGAATGTAAAGGCTCCTATCAGCGGACAATTGGGTACACTTTCTGTAGAAATCGGCCAATCTGTAAACAGTGGTACAGAGCTGGGGAAAATCAATGTTTTGGATAACTACAAAGTAGCAGCTCAGATCGACGAGCACTATATCGACCGTGTAAGAAAGGATCTGGACGCCTCTTTAGAACGTCAGGGTACCAATTTTAATATGACCGTCATGAAAGTATACCCCGATGTAAAAGGCGGGCAATTTAAAACAGATCTCTGCTTTGTAGGCGATATGCCGGAAAATATACGTACGGGGCAAACCTACCATATCAATCTTCAACTGGGACAATCCGACGAATCTGTATTAATTCCAAGAGGAGCTTTCTATCAAAGTACAGGAGGACAATGGATTTTCGTACTTTCACCCGATGGTAGTGAAGCGTACCGGAGGACAATTAAAATCGGGAAACAAAATCCGCAATACTATCAGGTAATAGAAGGATTGGAACCCGGAGAAAAAGTAATCACTTCCGGTTACGAAATGTACGGAGACAACGAACGCCTGGTCTTAAAGTAGAAAAACCGTAAAACAGGGTAAGAATAAAAATCCGCTCTCTTTAAACAGATGCAAATGTATAAAAGATAAAGAGTAGTTTATATCTTTATTTTATTCGCCTGACCCCCTCACTGATTAATGAACCTTTGGTTCTGATTCCACTACTTATTCGGGGAACGTAAGCTTCATTAATCAGTGTTGTCTTAGTTATTTTTACTGAAAACGTTACACTAAAACTCTAACCTGCTTAAATGAAATATAAATGATTCGGTTATAAACATTTTTTATAAAAAGTGTAACAAAATACATATATATCCGTCATATAATAAAACACAAATTCCGACACGGAAAGCAAGATATTTCGTAACAACAATTCAACATTAAAATATACAACTATGAAAACATTATCTCTTATTTTTCTAACTTGTTTTTCCCTGACACTTTGTTCTTGGGGCTACCGGAACAACAAATCTGAAAATGTAGTAAAAGAACAGCGGGAAATTGGACATTTTACGGAAATAAAAACATCCTCTGCGATTCACGTTTATTTAACCCAGGGAAAAGCTGAGTCGCTTCAGGTAGAAGCCGAAGAAAACATAATTCCTTATATTGAAACAAAAGTAGTAAAAAACTGTCTGATCATCTCCCTCAATGGAAACAGAAAACACAAAAACTTATCGACAAATAAACCGATGAACGTATATGTAAGTGTCCCTAACTTAGAAAAAATTGAGGCCTCTTCTGCCTCTCACATCTATGGGACCAATGAGTGGAAGGCGACAGATCTGGAAATCGAAATTTCCTCAGCAGCACAATTAGATATGAATTTAGAGGTAAATCGTCTGGATCTGGAAGTGACTTCGGCAGCAAAGGCCCAATTAGCAGGGAAGGGGAATTTATTAGATGCAGAGGTCAACTCGGCAGCTTATCTGGATGCTGAAAAATTTATTGTTAGCAAAGCAGACATAGAGGTAAGTTCTGCAGGTAAAGCAACTATATATGTAGCCGATGAACTCGAATACGAGATAAGTAGCATGGGAAAATTAGATTATTACGGAAATCCCCGTATATTGAAAGCAGAATCAAATTCAGGTGCGAGACATAGAAGTAAAGACTAAAATAAACAAGGAAAGACCAATGAAATTACTTATTCTATTATCTCTTATATTTATTTCCCTGACCTCCTGGAATGGGAAAGAACAAAAAACGATCAAAGCGTCGGGACGCGTCATTACGGAACAAAGATCTGTCACAGCCTTTTCTGGTATTGCAGTTTCACAAGGTATAAATCTTTATGTAACTCCTGGTGAAAACTACAGCATAACGGTAAAAACTGACGATAACATTCTGCCTTATTTAAAAACCGAGGTAGAGGAGAATACATTAAGAGTACATTTTCCTGAAAATGTTCAAATCAAAAATGCACAGTCACTTGAAGTACAGGTAACTTTACCCCAAGTCAAAAAATTATCGGTCACTACGGGAGCTATGTTAAAAAGCACTCAGCTATTAAAATGTACAAACATAGACCTTAAAGCCACAACGTCGGGGGTAATGACCTTAGATTTGGAAGCAGTAACTGTAAAAACTTCCATCACAACTTCCGGGGATATTTATTTAAAAGGGAAAGCGGAAAAAATTGATGTACAAATGAGTACAAGCGGAAACTTAAATGCTGCAGACTTCCCTGTAAAATTTGCAAACATAAAAGGAACGACAGGCGCTAAGGCCACAATAGAAGTTTCTGAATTATTGGAATATTATATGAGTACCGGTTCTGACCTAATTTATAGAGGGAATCCGACAATAAAAAGCCAGAAACTCACCTCAGGAGGACAAGCGACACGAAAATAATAAGATAAAGTTAGACGTATCTTATTAGGCGGGCACCTGCTTTCCACAGTGGAAAGTAGGTGCTTTTTTTAAATTCAATAAAAAAAATCATCTTATTTTAAAGAGATTAATCAAAACATTGCTATATTATCAAAGTTAGTATATTTTTGTATCAAATATCGGTGTGTGATGAATAGATACTGCTTTTCGATTTTAATAGTTTTAGGAGTATTCGCCTGTGATACTCAACTTACTCCTTATATGGTAAAATTAACCCAATGGGATAAAATATTGGAAGACAATCCACAAGCTATAGCGGATAGTTTAACAACATTAGATGTCGAAAAACTTAGTAAAGCCGAAAAAGCTTATTATTATCTGCTGGAAGCCGTAGTGGCAAATAAAAAACTAGAACTCTTGGAGAATGATTCTACATTACTTGTTGCTGAAAAATATTATAAGAACAGAAAGGATTATTATGCTCTAGCTCGAACTCAATATTATTTATCAAAATATCAAGAAGAACCTCAAAATATATATAAACAATTGAAATTAGCAGAAAGTAATTTTGAGAAAAGTTCTAAAGAAAACTATTATATTTTAGGAATGATATTTTATCAATTAGGTCAAATTCAATATCAACAGTTCAATTTAAAGGAAGCAGAATTTTATTATAAAAAATCTTTAGACATATATTCAAATTCTAAGGATTATCTTTATATGGGATATGTTTTAAAACAACTAGGAAGAATCTTCAGTAATCAAAAAAAATATGATGAAGCTAAATCAACTTTGGCTCAAGCATTAAAAATTGTTTCTAACATAGATAATGAACAAAATCAACAAATTACACAATTATATACTAGTATTTTAAATGCACAAAGTTTTTTATTTCAAAAAATGAATAACATTGATAGTGCATTGATTTTAAGTAAACAATGTATTTCTATTTTAGAAACAAGAGATATTTCTAAAAAATCTCCTTACTATTTGACAATTATAAATATTTTTAAACAAATAAACGCTCTTGATAGCTGTAAACTTTATTGTTTAAAAATGAAAGACGCAGCTGAAAAAGAAAATAATTTAATCAATTTAGTAAATTGTTATCGATTTCTCTTTCAAATAGAAGAAGGTAAGAATAATTACAAAGAAGCTTGTATACTTCGAGAAAAAT
>JAEXFF010000242.1 GCA_023400335.1 Bacteroidota bacterium | reverse complement strand
AAAATACAGGCCGGAACCAGGAGGATCCCAGACAATTAAAATTACAGTTTGAAGACGACTGATATGATTTTGTTCACTTATGATAAAACGTTCGAAGGACTTCTGACAGCTCTTTTTGAAGCCTATTATTACAAAATTTTTCCGGATATTCTATTGGCGGAAGGGGAGACGCTTCCCCTTTTTTACGATCGGGTAATCCCCATTTACACAGATGAAGAAAAATCAAAGCGGGTATGGCAAGGCCTTCAAAAAAAATTATCCCGGGGCGGCCTGTCTTTTCTGACGATCACCTGGCTGTCAGAACTACCGGAAACAGATCTGTTACTTTTTCGTTATATGCGAAAAAATATCGATTCTCCCCAATCCATAGAACTCAATTTCGGAGATCCGGATGTATTGAAAATTTCTCAAATCTGGAAAAAAGTAAATCAGGAAAAACACAGAATCATTCAATTTACCCGTTTTCAGAAAACTGCAGACGATATCTTTTTCTCCGTTTTCGAACCCCGTTATAATGTTCTGCCCTTAGTTATTCCGCATTTTCAAAATCGTTTTTCCGATCAGAAATGGTTAATCTACGATATTAAACGAAAGTACGGCTATTATTACGATCTCTCCCAAGTCACGGAAGTATATTTCAATTCTGAAACCACCCCTTTAGAAAAGGGAAAACTTCCTGAAAAATTTCTGGCGACAGACGAAAAATTATTTCAGCAACTCTGGAAAACCTATTTTAAATCCATCACCATACGAGAACGCCTGAACCCCAAACTCCACCGTCAAAATATGCCGGCCCGGTTCTGGAAATACTTAATCGAAAAACAAGACTAGGGCCAGCCTTACAACAAAAAAATCGTGCAAATTTCTATTTTGCACGATTTCTATACGATCAGAATATCCGTTTATCCGAGGTAGGTTTTCAACAATTTACTCCTGGAAGAATGACGTAAACGCCGTATAGCTTTTTCTTTGATCTGCCGAACCCTTTCCCGGGTCAATCCGAATTTCTCGCCAATCTCTTCCAGAGTCATTTCCTGCGTATTGATCCCAAAAAACAGTTTAATGATATCCCGTTCCCTTTCTGTTAAGGTAGACAATGCCCGCTCCACTTCTGTAGACAGGGATTCATTAATCAAAGTCCGGTCAGCTACAGGAGAATCGTCATTCACCAATACATCCAGCAAACTATTGTCTTCTCCTTCTACAAAGGGAGCATCTACAGAGATATGCCGGCCGGACACCCGTAGTGTATCAGCAACTTTTTCAGCAGGTAAATCCAAAGTATCAGCCAGCTCTTCCGGAGAAGGCCGGCGCTCATTTTCCTGTTCAAAACGGGAAAAAGCTTTATTAATTTTGTTTAATGAACCCACCTGATTCAAAGGCAAACGAACAATACGGGATTGTTCTGCCAATGCCTGCAAAATAGATTGCCGGATCCACCAAACAGCATAAGAGATAAATTTAAATCCACGGGTCTCATCGAACTTCTCCGCCGCTTTAATCAATCCCAGATTCCCCTCATTTATCAAGTCCGGAAGACTGAGGCCCTGATTCTGATATTGTTTCGCAACAGAAACCACAAAACGTAAATTAGCACGTGTCAGTTTTTCCAACGCCCGCTGATCCCCCTTCCGTATACGTTGTGCTAATTCAACCTCCTCCTCCACAGTAATCAAATCCTCTTTACCGATCTCCTGCAAATACTTGTCAAGGGAAGCACTCTCCCTGTTCGTTATCGATTTTGTAATTTTTAATTGTCTCATACTATCTTATTATACCACCGCAAATATTTTGCAAAAGTAATGTTTTTTATTTAGATACCCATGTAAAAATTTACGGAAGTTTTTTATTAACATTTTTTAATTTAACAACTAAAATGCAAAATATTCAACCCGTCCGCGCGGACTTACTGCTGTAATAAACACGCCTCCATCCGTTACGCTATTCAAGGCTTTGGCCAAATCTTCCCCGTCATAAAGAATTGAATTATTAATCTTTACCAAAATATAACCTTTCTCCAGTCCTGCAGATTTAAATTTACCATTCCGGATGTCCGTAATTTTAACTCCTTTATTCAAACGGTAACGGTAACGGTCTTCTTTACTCAAAGGGGATACTTTTATACCGAATATATCTCCTTCCTCTTTTACACCCAAAGCCGTATCCCCATAACTATTCTGCAGCGTTACATCCAGTAATTTCTCTTCTCCCTTGCGTTTTATATTCAACTGTACAGCCGTCCCCGGACGATATTTTCCCAACTGTTCGTGAAATTCCGGAGCTGTCTTTATTTCAATACCATTCATCCCCTGAATTACATCTCCTTTTTTCAGTCCCCCTTTCTGAGCGGCTCCGCCTGAAAGCACTTCTTCCACATAAATACCGGAAGTTTCTTTCAAGTTCATTTCTTCCGCTACAGCCGGAGTCAGTTCACGCATATAAATTCCCAACACAGCCCGCTGAACTTTTCCGTAATCTTTCAGGTCGTTTACAACTTTACGGGCAATATTCACAGGTACAGCAAAAGAATAGCCGGAATACGCCCCTGTAGGGGACTGGATAGCAGTATTGATTCCGATTAGTTCCCCTTTTGCATTTACCAAAGCTCCCCCGCTATTACCGGGATTCACGGCAGCATCTGTTTGTAAAAACGATTCCAGATTCATCTGTCCCCGGTTCATCCCCAATTCACGCCCCTTAGCACTGATAATACCTGCCGTTACCGTAGAAGTTAAATTATAGGGATTTCCCACAGCCAGTACCCATTCTCCTAATACAACATCGTCTGAATTGCCGTATTCCACATAGGGCAAATTTTTCCCGTCAATTTTCAATAAAGCAATATCGGTATTCGGATCTGCCCCGATAATCTTCGCCTCATACTCTTTCTTATCATTTAATACCACAACTACCCGGTCGCTCTCCCGGATAACATGATTATTGGTAATGATATATCCGTCATCTGAGATAATTACTCCCGAACCAAACCCCATATTCATAGGTACCTCCCTCTCCTGAGAACGGTTTCCAAACCAAAAATCCAAAAATGGATTTCCTACATATTCACGTCCCATCTGTATGGTCTTAACATGCACAACTCCCGGCACTGTCTTTTTGGCAGCTTCTCTTAAATCAACGCTTCCCGGACCTCCCAAACTATTATCTCCCGGAGTATAAGCAACCTGCTTTATTCCCGGGCCGATAATTTCATGTTGAATTTCCTGTTTCACCGGCCCGCCTTTCCATTCACTGACAATAAAGAATGCAATAAAACCGCCGGCAATACCCAGAACCAAACTAACTAATGATTTCGTAACATTCATATTTCTTCCTTTTAATAATTTTAAAATATTTATATCCAACCCTTTTCGATGATTTTACAGATTTCGGGTTTTATATCACTGGCACCATTCCACTAGAGAACAACCTCATTTTCTATTCTATCCGAAATATTTCCAGTTGCATTCTTTCCTAAGCAATAAGTTTGCCAACACTTTACTAATAAAATCTTAATTAGCAAAGCTTAACGTTAGAAGAGATTTGTTAAATGTTAAAATTCAGGATCTCCTTCTTTCTAAAGACAAGCCAAAGAACCTAAAGTTTATTCCTTACCAGTATATTCTTCTTCTATTGACATATCTAGCTGATAATTATACGCTAACCGGTAAGAATAGTTGATATTTTATTTTTTAAGTTTTACTGCTGTTTTTCCTCTTTGAACCGTCCATTCC